>JAWXBH010000112.1:0-45453 GCA_034439935.1 bacterium | reverse complement strand
GTTTTGTGAATCAACGAACTTCACCTCTTCCACCGGAAATCCAAGTACGAGTCCGGAATCTATAATTCCCCGGGTCCAGTTTGAGCCGGCATTTGAAGTATACAAGAGCGTTCCGTTTGTTCCTACCATGTAGCCGTTATTATGATCGGTAAAATAAATTGAATTAAGAAATAAATTTGAATCGGGGTATAGATAACTCGTCCATAAACTTCCGCCGTTTGTTGTTCTTATTATTCGTGTTCCGTAATAATTCGGCGGCGTATTATCAAGCTCCCAGGACAAAGCGTATCCGTTAAGCTCATCAAAAAAGAAAAATGTCTGTATATATCCGCTGACCCCTGTTGCCTGCGTTGTCCAGCTATTGCCTTTATCGGTTGTATGAATGATCAGACCGGAATCCCCTCCGATCCATCCCTTAAGAGAATCAGTGAACCAGCAAGCCCGGAGATTTTTGGTAGTCGGGCTGTTCATTTTTAACCATTGGTTTTGTGAATAAACAGGATCATAAATTGAAAGGAGCAGTATTATCAGGAATAGTTTTTTCATTAACAGCTTTTAAAATTTAGCTTGGCTATAATTTAAAGATTAGTAATACTAAATTTAACTTAATAATTGTCACAGAAATTGCAATTGAGTATATAAAGTCATAAATTGCTTTATGAATCAAATTTTTATAATTTGTTACAAAGAAAATTAATGTTAAGACAGGCAACACTACTACTGGTTTTATTACTGATCACCGGCTTCGTTTTCACAAATAATTCATACTCGCAGGATAAATGGTGGAAAGAAAAAAGATACAGGAACGAATACACACGGATTAAGTATGAGTTATGCAAAAAGACTTTCAAAGACATTGGCAGCGGACTGACATACAAAAATGTCGGCAGCATAGATCAATATTTCGATTCACAGGTTTATCTTAATATAATCAGCAACGAAAAGGGCTACTACAGCTCTAACCAGGCGGAGCTTATACTTCAGGACTTTATGGATTATTTCACTGTTCAAAGTTTCAGATATCTCCGCTCGAGCAGATTTAATACTTATGCTTTTGTAAATGGTATTTATACTTATTCAATTGGTTCGGGCAGGCGTGATCTGAAAGTTGCGATCTCACTTAAGTATTACAATGACAGATGGTATGTTGACCAGATTGAAATTAACTGATCGTTTGGACTAAATTAATGTTCGTGACAGGAAAAAATTCTCAAGGCAGGTTTTGGATAAAAATCAATCATTAAATAAAGATCCCGATAAATTTTTCGACAGGCGATTGAAGATTTTATTCTCAGTCGCTTTTTTAATTGTTGTCTGGATAATTGTAATTCATTTTTTCTCGGAGCATATCAAGACCAGCTTTGCGGAAGAATGGAATACGATTGCCGGTGAAAAGACTCTTGCTCAAAGTAAGGTTGTCACTGATCTTTTTGGTGATTATCAGAATGAGCTGAACAGTCTTTCGGAAAGACTGACAACAAATCCTGACATAATGAAGCAGGTGCAGAGGAGTGATCCGAAAAAACTTTTCGAAGAGCTTTTAAAGTTTAATCCTGATAATTCTTACCAGGTAGAAATTTACAATACACGTCTTGAGCTGCTTGCCTTTGAAGGCAGAAAGCTTGAGTCAGATGTTTATTCGCTGCAGCGGTGTGCAGGCGGGAAAAAATTCTCTATCATAAAGGAAGTCGGCTTCTATACATATCTCATAATTTATACCCCGGTTTATGATCCCAAGGACAAACAACAGATCACCGGGATCATCCTTGCAGCCAAGCTCATTGACATAAAGTACCAGATCAACAACAAATTTTTTCAGAACATCGGGATCCTGAATGACATAAGTAAGAGTCTCGGTGTAACCACGGAAATTATTCCCGCGAATAATATTTCAGGTAAGATAGATTTTGATTCCACCCGGCTATCCGAAGATGTTTCTGTTCCGCTGAACGGACTCGATCAAAGTGTCATCGGCGTATTACTCCTTCCCAAATACAGCGAGATCACCCATACACAGAATATCGATACGCTTTCCAGGACAAGTATCTCATTACTGGTTTTCGGTTTTACAATTTTATTTTTTTTGATCTGCTACAAGTTCTTACTGAAGATCCACTCTTCGTTTTTAAGATTCGTTTTTTTTATCTGCTGCCTTATCGCAATTCGGTTTTTGTGGCTTGAGTTTTTCTTCCCGTCAAAGACCATTTCTTCTGAAATTTTTTCGCCGGGTTTTTATGCATCCACTTTCGGCTGGGGAGTGGCAAAATCATTAGGTGAATTTTTGATCACTTCAGTCTTTGTGCTGGCGATTGCACTTTACGGGATCAGCTTAATAACAGTGAACAGGGTAAGACCTGCTCAGGGTAAGATATTAACTTACATAAAAGATGCTCTGCCTGTTTTTTGCTTTTTTGTTTTACTTTATCTTTACGGTTCGGTAATTCAAAGCATTGTATTTGACTCGAACCTGAAATTTTTTGACAGGAGTAATATCATTCCCGGAATGGAGCTGTTTATCATTCAGCTTACAATTTTAATATTAACTTTCTCGCTGTTTTTATTTCTGATCTCTTTGATAATTTTTATCTCAAAGAATCATTCGCGTGAAATTTTCGGCAGCAGGCTGTTCAGGAACTATTCTTTCTTAGCTCTGATCCTTCTGCTGATTGGAATAAACTGGTTCTTTGCATCCTATTTCGATGAATTCAGAATTGAGAATATTTTCCGGATACTGATCATCGTCTTCAGTGTTTTAATGGGAATTTATCTTTCGAGGAATATATTGTTTTTCAATGGAAGAACTATTTTTTCAATAAAGAATTTTTCGATAATAATTCTATTTTGTATAATCACTGTACCCGGAATTCTTCTGGATAAAATCACATCTCAGGAAACACATTTTGTTGAACTCATTGGCAGAAAGATCACAGAGAAGGATGATGACAGGATCAAATTCCTGCTGACGACGGAGCTGTCTAATTTTTCTGAGAATAAGAAGATCGAGACAAATTTGAAAAACAAAAGCAAGCTGACCGAACTTGCATTTTCCATTTGGGCAGACAGCAAATTCAGCGCTGAAAATTATAACACGGCAATTATACTTCTGGATACCAATCAAAAACTTTTAAGCGACTTTATTTTTAACTCACAGACACTTGATCCGGATTCGATCATAAAATATGCAGACAAGAATTTTTTCATTAAGAAAAAGATTCTGGAGATCCCGGCTGATACGCTTGAATTTACTGATTCATCCGATGTCGGGGAAATTCTTGAAGAAGAGGAAGAATTTTCACCCGGTGAAAGCTCTGCCGAAGACATCAGCAGCCTTTACATTACCGATAAAATTCTTATTCTTAAAAATGAAAAAGAAAAATATTATCTCGGCATTGTTCCGATAGAAAAGGTCGGTCTGCGTAATACTTCCTTTGAAACAAATCTGGGTTATCTTTTGATCGCCGTACAATATGAATCGAAAAATTTTCTTGTCCAGTCGTCTCTGCAGCTTTTTAAGAATTATTCCAGGGATAATCTCTATGACAAACTTATTTCATCACCTATCATTACTGAATATGTTGCCGGCGAGATCGTAAGTTCAAATAATCAGGATCTTTCTAAGGCAAACAATTTTTCAATTGATGCATTTCGTGAAGCAATAAAATTCAAAGACGAAAAATTTGACTGGCGCTATGAAGTGATCAACAATGAAAGATACCGCACTCTTTACATTATGGCATCACCTGAGGAGCTGACCGGCAACGAAAGAATATTTTCGATAAGTCTGAGGAGAAATGATTTTAAGCTTACCGTATTTTTTTATCTGAAGTTTATCCTGTTCGTAGTGTTCGTCTATCTTTTCATCCTTTCAATATTTTCCATACTGCTCGTATTCCGTCTACGCAAGTTCAGTCTTAACTTCCGTGAAAAATTATTTGCATCATTCTTCATTGTATCCGTCATTCCCATTGTCTTTCTTGCGATATACACAAGAAGCTTCATCAAAAACAAGTATGATCAGAATTTTCAGAATGAGATTATCTCAGATCTTAATCTTGTTTCACAAAGTCTTAAAGCAAGTAAGCTGAACATCGCCTACTCAGACAGTCTGAGCAAGGAGCAAAACTCATTGCTTACAAGATCTTTGAATCAGACTGATAAAAATTTTAATTTATTCCTGAGAACCAAGCTTGCATCGACTACTGATGAGGAATTGTATAAATCAGATCTGCTTGACACCCGCGTAAATGCCGAAGCATATTACAATATAGTTTATCTGCGCAAAGATTTTTTTTCACGGACGGAACAGATCGGTGTGTATTCATTCATTGTTGGATATAAGCCGTTCTTCGATCAGAACAACAACATCATAGGTCTGATCTCTTCTCAAACGGTTTATAAGCAAACTGAGATCAACGAAGAGCTCACAGAGATATTAACGTTTATCTTCGGTATCTATTTCATCGTTATAATTTTACTGCTTGTTCTGGTGACATATCTTACGGACAGAATTTCAAAGCCAATATTAAAACTTCAGAATGCAACTGAAAGAATTTCAAAGGGTGAAACTAATGTTGAGCTTACCGTTAACCGGAAAGATGAGATCGGGAATCTTGTTGAATCATTTAACAAGATGAGCAAAGAGCTTGAAAGTTCAAAAGATAAGCTGAAGAAAGCGGAGCGTGAAGCCGCATGGCGTGACATTGCAAGGAGAGTCGCACACGAAATAAAGAATCCGTTAACTCCCATGAAGCTTTCCATACAGCATCTTGAGGAAGTTTATCAAAACGGAAACAGTCTGAGCTTTCCCGAAGTCCTTAAGAAAACCCGTACTATAATTATTAACGAAATAGATAAGCTTAATAAAATAGCAACTGAATTTTCGGATTTTGCTAAACTGCCTGATAAGAATTATGAACGTACGGATCTGAATGAAGTGATCGGAGAAGTTATATCTCTTTATAAACTTTCTCCTGATATTGAATTCAGAGAGTCTCTTGATATAAATATTCCGAGAATATTTGCCGACCGGCAGGAGCTGAATCGGGCATTTCAGAATTTAATTAAAAATTCTATTCAGGCAATTGAAACTAACGGTGTAATAGATTTAAAAACATATATGACGGATGACGGATCGGTTTACGCGGAAGTAATTGACAATGGAAGCGGCATTGATAAAACTATTCTGAGCAATTTATTCGAGCCAAATTTTTCGACAAAGTCTACAGGAATGGGTCTTGGACTGGCGATCACAAAGAAAACACTTGATGATATGAAAGCGGAAATCAAACTCGAAAATAATTCAGATGGAAAAGGTACACGCGCTATTATTAAATTCAGTGCTTATAATTTCGAACCCAACGGAATAAAGTCTTGATGAAAAAAATCCTGCCGCTAATTTTTTTTGCAATTCTATTTTGCTCATGTGCAAATCAGCTCCCTCCTTCAGGCGGGGATGATGACAGAATTCCCCCTAAGATAATATCAATAACTCCGAAAGCGAACTCAGTAAACTATAAAGGGAATTCAGTTAAATTTATATTTGATGAGTATGTTGACCGCAGAAGTTTCGAAGAGGCTTTCTTTATTTCACCGAAGCCACGTGGCGATATTGATTTCAACTGGAGCGGCAAAGAAGTGGAAGTGGAATTTTCAGAACCTTTGGATAAAAATAAGACTTATGTTGTAATTGTCGGCAAGGATCTGAAAGATGTACGCGGAAGTAATCCTGTTGCAGCACCTGTTACTTTTGCATTTTCAACAGGTCCTGTTCTTGATCAGGGAAAACTTTTGGGCAGAGTGTTTTCTGATAACATTGAGCGGATCAAAGTTCTGGCTTTCATTACCGATGGGATGAGTGAGGAAAAACTTGATCCGGCAAAGTACCCCGCGGATTACCTGATACAGCTTTCATCCGACGGTACTTACGCGCTTACAAACCTGCCCAAAGGGAAATACCGGGTCTTTGCATTACAGGATGAGGACAGGAATAATCTGTTCGACAAAGAGGTTGATAAAATTTCCGTTTCCTATAAAGATCTCGAGATTATTTCTGATTCGGGAAAGGCATCAACAGTAAATTTTTTGTTGAAAGATTTTGATGGCACTGTTACCGGAAGAGATTTTATCAAAGATCTTAAAGCTGATTCTGCCAATTATGTTTTTTCCAATGTTGCAAATAATGAAAAAAATATTCCGCCTGATTACAGGTTGTATTTTTACTTCAGCAATGACAATTTGTCTAAAGCTGACATTGTAAATAATTTTTTATTAACAGATTCAACCACTAAGAATGTCTACCGCCCGGTATTCAACTGGATTAACGACTCACTGCTTGAGGTTTTTTTTATTGAAAAGCTTCCCTTCAATTCATATCTGAATTTAAAAATTGATCTTACATCTACTTCCAGAAAATATTTATATGAAGTATCCTTTAAGACAGCAGCTCAAAATTCATTCGGGAGAATTTCCGGCAAAATTATTCCAGTCGAAAAAATTACTTCACCTGTTTTTTTGAAACTTTACAATATCAATAATAAATTTATATCTTACTCCAAAAAATTAATTGATTCTCTAAACTTTTCCTTTGATGAAGTGCCGGAAGGTGACTACACTATGTTTGCTTTTACAGATCTGAATGATGACGGAAGATATGAAAGAGGAAACCCTTATCCTTACAGGCAATCCGAACCTTTTCAGGTTTTTACGGACATTAAATTAAAGGGTTCATGGACAGTCGACAATATTTTTATTGAGTTTTAATCTTTATTTCGAATATAAGAACGGATCTTGTGTGAAAGATTCAGTAGCATCATATCGGTAAAGACATTGCTGTCAACATCCCGATATGCTTCCTCGATCGAATTAATTATTTTATAATTCTGTGAATCGAATTTTTTAATAAATTTATTCATAATCTCTGTTTTCTCACTGTCCTGATTAATGATGTATTCGTCATTGCCATTAGATTTGTGAATTATGTCCCGGAACCAGATTATCAACAGTAGCAAAAACTGTTTCACTCTTTCTTTATCCTTCTTTGAGACGACTCCATCGATCGCGTTGCTCAGCTTTAATCTGTTATCCGACAGGACAGCTCTTAAAACTTCAATGACTTTATCCCTGAGCTCAAGATAATTTCCTCCGAGCACCTGATTTAGCTTTGTGATGCTTCCTTCTGACAATGCAGTATAAAGGTCTATATCAGTTTCATTAATTCCATGCTTGTGAAAATAAAATTTAAAATCACCGGAAGTGAGCTGATTAAATTTTATCTTCTGACATCTGCCTATAATTGTAGGAAGCAAAGAATTAATTCTCGATGCGGTCAATATCAATACCGAATCTTTGGGCGGCTCTTCGAGAATTTTCAATAAGGAATTTGCGCTTTGAGCGTTCATCATGTCAGCTTTGGATATAATGAAAACTTTTTTCTTGCCTGTCCTTCCGGTGAGATAAATATCTCTTTTCATCTGCCGGATACTGGAGATGCGAATTTCATTGGCACGGGGAAGGGAGATATTATGATATTTATCTGATGCTTTGGATTCAATTTCATTCAGATAATTTTCAAAATCTTCTTTCTCAAGCTTTTCCAGAGGATTAAAATCTTCATCGCTTTCACTTTTTCCGGTAGGCAATGCGATCACATATTTAAAGAGAGGGGACTTAAAAGAATCAATCTCAAGACAATATTTGCATTTATCACAGGCTTCATTTGCGTTTACAGGCGAATCACAGTTAAGCAGTTTGGCAAATTCAATTGCCGCCGCATCCTTGCCTGTCCCTTCATTTCCGTAAAATATATATGCATGAGAGATCTTTTCGCTCAGGAAAATACTCTTAAGAATTTCGACAGATTTCTGCTGACCAATTATATTGTTCCACATAAATTTAAAAAGTATTTCCTATTCCAAATTGAAAATTATACTTATCACGGAAATGAGCATCTTTACCGAAGAGCCAGTTTGATCCTCCAACAAGCCCTGGCTGCGGATCATAAATTTTCAAGCCGATATCAAATCTGATCGCTCCAATGATCGTATAGTACCGGATACCTGCTCCGGCTGCGATAGCAATTTCATTCAGCCTGAACTTCCCGATCTCTGACCAGACATTTCCAAGATCCACAAAAGTTGCAAACCCGAGATCCCGAATGTAAACATTGTCCGCCTGAAGGAACGGGCGTGTTCTGTGTTCGACTGAACTTTCGAAAATGAAATTTCCCCCCTCGTTCTTATTCTTAACAATTCCAAGCTGCTTCGCTCCCCAGCCGCGGATACTTGAGCTTCCTCCGCAAACAAACCTCTTGTCAGTCGGAACTCTGTCATCGCTTACTGTCGTGCCTGCAATATTAAAAGAGTTATCTCCATACTCGATGATTATTCCTGTGGAAAATTTTCCCGCAAGCGCTGAGGAGACATTCACATCCCGCTGGCTGAGGTTCAGATACGCCGCATTAAAGTTGGTGAATTTCAGATAGCTAAAGGACTGAGTATTAAAAAATTTCTTCACCAGATTTCCGAGCAGTCCGCTTTCCTCAATTTCGTATGTCTGGAAACTTCCTCCGAAAGGAAACTGAAGATTGTTTACAGAATTATGAATGGCGGAGAATCCTATGGTCGAAGTAAAAAGATTGTAATCAAATTTCGGCAGGACGAGAGTATCAATTCTCAGATCCTCTTTTAATATAAATCTCTTGTTTTCAATATTCCATTTTGCATTCAGACGGTTTAAATAAGTGTAGCTCGGCAGGTCGTAGCCAATGTTGAAGTTAGTTTTGATCTCAGTCACATTTGAAACCTTATCAAGATTATATTGGATACCGGCGTTCCATGTTCCTGATATCTGACGGTTATTAAAAAGAAACGGTTGAAAGATCGAGTTAACAAATTCGAGCCGGTTATCATTGAATGAATGAAAATAAAATCGCGCGCTTGTTGTTAAAACCCTGCCGCCGCCGAAGAAATTTTTATCGGAAAATGAAATGCCCGGACCAAGATAAAATACATTTTGAAAATAATAGCCGAAAAGTTCCGGAGTAAAACTGTACTTATTTCCAATGACGGCATTAATTGCAAGATAGACTTTTTTTTGAGAATCAATTATTGTGTCAATGTTTATGCGCGGATTATCCAGTATCGTAAGTTTCGAAATATTCAGCTCACTGTTGACCACTTCATCTTTATCATAAATTTCATTTTCTGAATAAGTAAGTTCACGTGAGATATCGTCTCTTGTAATATTGTATCTCTTCCTGCCTTCAAAAGTAATTTTAGTCGGACCGAAAAAATACATCAAACCTGCCCTGAAGGTGAGGGTTACATTTACTTTGTTCTTCAAAGAATTATCATCAGTTTCATACTTCAGCACTTCTGGATCAAACGCAGATGCCGTAGCATACCCGTTATTATTTAGAATGTTTAATACGCGTGCTACCTCAAGCTTTATTGAATCCTTGGAATAAAAGCTTCCTTGCTGTAGCAGCTTTTCAGGCGATCTCCGTATCAGATTATTTACACCGGGAGAGACACTATCGAGTCCGTCATACTGTAACTTGTAATATCTGTATCTTTTATTTTCCAGAATGGAAAATGAAACTACAGCTTCTTCATCTTTGGAGTTATAGACAACACCTGTATCTATGACAATATCAAAAAATCCATTATCGAAATAATATTTTTTCAGCCTTTCGACATCCTGAAGATAAATCGCAATATCAAAATCATCACCATTGCGTTCACTTATCAGGTCCTTTAAAAAACTGTCATCAAAAGATTTAGTGTCCCGGAATTTCATATTGATCTCATCGATCTCAAACCTGACGATAACTATATTGCTGCCATTGTCTTCTTCACCATCAGAGTCATTTTGAGAAAATGAGACAGAATGGAAGATGATCAGGCATAGGATCGTCAGAGAGTATTTGAACAGAGTTTTAATCAACTTTTGATTTTAGCGTATATAAAAAAACCCAATAATCAAAAATTATTGGGTCAAAAATTCGAATGATAAATTTTAGAAATCTTTATTCTCTTCGTCATAGAAAAAGTCCTCATCGGTCGGATAATCCAGCCAAATTTCTTCAATGCTCTCGAATGGCTCTTCGGTATCTTCAAGATCATTAAGATTGTTTACTACTTCTTTAGGCGCACCCGTTCTGACCGCATAATCTATCAGCTCAAATTTATTGGCTGGCCACGGCGCATCATCTAAATATGATGCCAGTTCTAATGTCCAAACCATATTTTATTACCTCCTGAATTTATTTTTTTGTTCAATAAAATTTTTTTGTGCAATATCATTAACAACAAAGGAAAAATCAATCTCTTAATCGTGGGTCTAATGCATCACGTAAACCTTCCCCTATTAAGTTATAAGTTACAACTGCAATGAAAATCATCACTCCCGGAAATATTGCAAGCCACCAAGCATTCGAAGCGCTTCTCGCCTCATTCAGCAATGAGCCCCATGTGACTGTGGTCGCACTTACTCCAAAGCCAAGATAGCTCAGCCCGGCTTCTGTTAATATAGCACCGGCAATTGCAAATGCTCCTGATACGAGCACAGGTGCTATTGCGTTTGGAAGGACGTGTCGCAGGATTATCTGTTTATTGGGTAACCCCATTGAGTTTGCCGCGGTAATGTATTCCATATTCCTTACTTTTAAAACTTCACCTCTGATAAGCTTTGCATCACCAGTCCATGTTGTCAGCCCTATGGCAGCCATAATAAACCATATACTGGAACCGTAAATTGCTACAATTGTAATAATCAAAAAGAACAGCGGAAATGTTACCATTATCTCAACAAACCTCATAATTATTAAATCAACTTTGCCTCCAAAAAATCCTGCCATGGACCCTAATACAATTCCAATCAAAAGCGCGATTCCTGCGGCAATGAATCCCACCGATAATGAAACCCGCGAACCATGGATCAGTCCGGCAAGCAGATCTCTTCCGATACCGTCTGTTCCCAGATAATGATCTCCAGCCGGAGGACTTAATGCGTTTGAAAGATCGATCTCTCTTGAACCGTACGGGACAGGTGTCCAGATAACGCTTTCAAGTTTATTCTGATTGTCCAGCTCTTTCCAGTTAACATTGATAAGTGAAGCATCCCATTTATTTATGCCAACATCATTCATATAATCCTTTATTACCGGAAAATAAGTTTCACCCTTATATACTGCGTACAAAGGTTTACTGCTTGCAAGAAAATCCGCTGTGACCGCTATCACGATCAGAATGCTAACGATATAAAACGAGATCATCGCAAGCTTGTTTTTCTTGAACTGGTGCTTTACGAGTGACCAGTAGGAAACTCCGACTTCCTGTTGGGATTCAATCTGGTCCTTTGTTAAATTTCCGTTAGTATCTGTATCAACTTCAGTTTTCTTTCCAATAATTTCTTTTTCGAGAAATTCTTTTTCCTGATCCATATAGGGTTAAGCTGTTTTTTTTGTGAATGCAATACGCGGGTCAACAAATGAATACAATATATCGACAACAAGTATTCCTACGACTGTTAATAATGAGGCAATTACCAGCTCTGCCATTATAAGCGGGTAATCCCTGTCGAGAATTGCCTGAAACGCCAATTGTCCGATTCCCGGAATGGAAAAAATAGTTTCGACAATAATACTTCCGCCGACCATTGCCGGGAGAAGTCCTCCTATAAGTGTGATTATGGGAATCAATGAATTTCTTAAAGCATGCTTCATAATAACTTTTCTTTCCGACAAACCCTTTGCCCGGGCTGTTCTTATATAATCCTGTCTGATGACTTCAAGCATTGAGCTTCTCATCTGACGTGACAGGAATGCAAATGCTGCCAGACTTGTAACAGTTACAGGAAGAAACAAATGCATGAACAAATCTTTAAACTTATCAAATGATCCCAGTGTATCAAAATTTTCCGAACGAATACCGGCGGTAGGAAAGATCTTCAGATATTCGACATTACATAAAAATACTATTGCCAGTGTTGCCACCCAAAAATTGGGAAGAGAATATAATATGAAAAGTAAAACCGTAGTTGACCTGTCAAGAAGCGAGTATTGCCGCGCCGCGCTGTATATTCCTATGGGAATAGCTATCGTATAGATCAGCATAAAAGAGAGAAAGCTGATAGTGATCGACACCGGCAGCCTT
Source organism: bacterium (assembly GCA_034439935.1). Lineage (GTDB taxonomy): Bacteria > Bacteroidota > Ignavibacteria > Tepidaquicellales > Tepidaquicellaceae > JAGPCH01. The sequence goes on along the minus strand of JAWXBH010000112.1, from coordinate 33,301 downwards.
TCAGTGATCTTATCTAAAACGGGTCGGTTATCCTTAAATGAATTTCCGAAATCTCCCTGAAGCATGTTACCAATCCAGATGAAATATTGTATAGGAAGCGGTTTGTCCAGACCAAATTTCTTTTTGTAAAACTCCTTTGCCTGCTCCGTCATCTGATTTTTCGCATCGGTCTTCTGAGCTTCCTGTGTTGCGCCGATCTTCATTTCTGTAGGATCACCGGGTGCCAGACGACAGACAAGAAATGTTATCATAGTTATTATGATAAGCGTTGGAATGAAAAGTAATATTCTCTTGATTACATACTCTGTCATTTTCGGTTTTTATGATTAATGTTCATTGTGTTACATCCGAATTTTAAAGCTATCAGATCCACCGGTGGATTTGTGATGAATCTGATAATTATATTTTATGATCTGTGATTATTAATCACGATATCTTTGGTTACCGGTCGGTGTCCACCATTCATTAAGCAAAGGTGAATCCGGATAGGCATACCATCTTGTGTTCTTAAACCTGTCGCTATAAAGATATCGTGAAGGTTCGGTCCACAAAAAGGTAGTCGGCTGGTCATCATAGATTATCTTCTGCCATTTCTTTAACAGCTCCACTCTTTTGGTCTCATCAAATTCAGTTCTGTTTGCTTCAAGAAGCTTATCACTTTCTGGATTTATATAACTGATAAAATTACTTCCTTCACCTTCGGACTGAGAAGAATGCCAGATCTGATATGGATCTTCCGGAGTTACCGACAATTGCCAGGCTGAGTAACAAGCGTCGAACTGATGTTTCTTTGTCTTATCCAGAAATACAGACCATTCATACTCCTGAAGTTCTGCATGAATTCCAAGCTGCTTAAGCTGCTCAATAATTATAAGCATTACTTTTCTTCTCTTTGGATTATTATTATTTATGAAGGTAAACTTAAAATCAGTTTTCTTTCCGTCAATTACCTTATCAAGAACTCCGTCTCCGTCTGTATCCTTCCATCCGGCTTCTGCGAGCATTTCTTTCGCTTTTTCCGGTTCATATTTTATATCAGGCAGATCGGTATTGTAATATTTACTCTTTATGAAAACCGGACTGCTTACTGTCGTACCCATTCCGTAAATTATCTTGTCAATGATTGTCTGTCTGTCGATCGCATGACTGAGAGCCCATCTGACCTTTTTATCCGCGAAGATCGGATTTTTATTATTCCATGCAATAAATACATAAGTCGGTTCTGTTACAAGTGCTTTTTTAAGGCTGAACTGTTCAGGTGACTTTACATTCTCAACAAAATCGATTGGCTGTATGACAAACATTGCATCGATCTCTTTATTCTTGGCTGCAACTATTGCAGCATTCTGATCCTGTATGGTTTTAAAAATAAGCTTCGTAGGAAAGTTAGGGATCTCTTTCTTGTTCCAGTAATTTTCATTTCTCTTCAAAGTTACTGACTGACCGGTAATCCATTTATCCAAAAGATAAGGTCCGCTTCCTACAACAAACTTTGGATCACGTGAAACCTCCTGTGAGTTCAGGAAATCAGCAAACTTCTGTAACTCAGGATATTTCTTCGAGTCAAGTGACTTCTGTGCTTCCTCAAACATTTCCCAGGTAAACTTATCATTCATGTTGTCCTTATCAAGTATATGCTTTGGTGTGATCGCCATATTACCTATTGTATAGACTGCTTTGAAATATGGTTTTACCATGGTGAATTTGACTTTAAACTTATTACCGTCTACAAGCTCGACATTTTTTACATCATTAAAATAATTTCTTAATGCCTGTGCGTCTGTAAAAGGATTTTTAATTGTCTTAACGGTGAATATAATATCCTCACCGGTCAACTGTGTTCCGTCAGAAAATTTTACATCTTCCCTCAGATCATAAGTGTATGTCAAATGGTCGTCACTTATTACCGGCGGCGCTTTTGCAATGATAGGCTTAATTTCATAAGTCTCTCTGTCCACATCAATCAAAGGCTCGAATATATAAGTGTAAATTCCCAGTGCTGATGCATCGTTGGTAACTGTCGGATTTAATTTTTCGGCATCAGACATCTCCTGCCGGATTATCCAGTCACCGTTTGTCGCATCCTGTATGTCCGGTTGACTTAATTTGGTTAGTTCAAATTTAGCTGTTTCGGTTGAGGTTGTAGTGTCTTTTTTTCTTCCGCAAGATGAAATGATCATACTTCCGGTAAGGAGAAAAATAATTGCTAAGATATTTGCTTTGCTCATCTTTGTTTTATTTGATTAAAAAATCGTTTTGATATTTATACCGAATCCTGAAGAAAATAGTTAGCCGTTTTTGGCTATTCAAAATCATGTTCAAAGTATTCAGTCGAACGCTCATGCCTTTGATCAGATGCACCGGATGAGCTTCGTTTTGATTTTATTTTTTCCTCAAGTCTTTTTCTAAATTCTTCAGCAGCATTGTAACCATAATGTTTGCATAAATAATTCATGGCTATGACTTCCGCTATCACAGTAATATTTTTGCCCGGAAATATCGGGAGCTTTATGAGTTCTGTATCAACTCCAAGTAAGCCGACTGTCGAATTATCCAAACCGGTCCTGTCATAAGCCTTGTTTCGGTCCCAGTCCTCAAGCTCTACAATAACTTCCACGCGCTTCTGATATCTTATCGAACGTATCCCGAATATCATTCTTACGTCTATAATTCCTAATCCCCGTATCTCCATTATATGCTTTGATAAAGCCGTTCCTGATCCCATAAGCACGCCTTCGCCCTTTTTCGTAACTACGACAACATCATCAGCAACAAGACGATGTCCTCTTTCTACAAGATCAAGCGCGATCTCGCTTTTACCAATTCCTGACTTTCCCGCAAACAAAAGCCCAATCCCATAAACATCGACAAACGAACCGTGAATAATGACCTGCGTAGAAAACTGATCATCAAGAAAATCGCTGATAAAATATGATAATCTTGTTGTTGGATATGGAGTAATAAATACTGCTGTGTTGGTATTGTCCGCAAGTTCAATAAGTTCGGGAGGAACTATGTTGGAGTCGGTTATTATAATACACGGTACCTTAAATGAAAAGTACCTCTCCAGCTTTTTCCTTTTCTCTTCAACATTGAACTGCTGAAGATACAGCATCTCTGTATTTCCAAAAACCTGTACTCTGTCAAAAGTAAAAAGATCTACATAACCTGACAGAGCAAGTCCGGGTCTGTGAATGTCTTTTTCCGAAATTATTTTGTCAGGATCGATTTCCTTCTGAGTGATCTTTTGAAGCTTGAATCTGTCCTTACACTTGTTAAAAAAAAACTCTACCGTGATATTGTCTTTTTTTATCTCCTTAATATTTTCAAGCCTGTGGGACATTCTTTAAATCGTTTTTACTATTTCTTTTTTCAAATCATGTTTCTCAGCTTTATGCTTGTCCTTATACTTAAGCATCTGTGATTCTATTTTATTTATTGCCTTATCGACTGATTTTATGAAATCATCTGAATCTTCCTTTGAAGTCAAGGACTTATCTCTCAGCTTAACAAGAATTTCACAAATTTTAATGCTGTTGACTGCTTTCTCAAATGAAAGGATTACCTCGGCGTGGAGTATTTCTTCGTGATACTTAGCCAGATTTTCAACTGAACTTTTAATGTATTCCTGAAGTGTGTCATGTGCTTTGAAGTGTCTTGCGGTAATGCTGACTTTGATCATAACGACAAAATTAGGTTTATGAATTAAAGGGTTGATTAGATTTTTTGCGAATATGCTAAACTATCTTTTTAATTTCAACTGTAAATTTACGATAACGGATTTTTGCTTACTTCCTCCATTTCTTATCATTGACAATATCAGTGCGTAATTTTTAATTCTTATACATCTGCCTGGATGATGGTACCCACCATTCATTGAATAATGGTGAATCCGGATATGCGTACCATCTTGCATTTACGTACCTGTCACTGTATAAATAGCGAACAGGCTCAGTCCATAAAAAAGTTACCGGCTGATCATCATATACCACCTTCTGCCACTTTTTCAGGATCTCCATCCGCTTACCGTCATCAAACTCCATCCGGTTTTGTTCAAGCAGTTTATCACTTTCCGGATTATTATAACTCCAGTAATTACTTCCTTCACCTTCTGACTGCGATGAATGCCAGATCTGATAAGGATCATCCGGCGTTACATTTAACTGCCAGCCTGCAAAGCATGCGTCATAGTTATGTTTCTTTATCTTATCAAGAAAAACCGACCATTCATATTCCTGTATGCTAGCATCTATCCCTAACTGCTTAAGCTGCTCTATCAAAATCAGAATGACCTTTTTCCGCTTGGGATTTGTATTGTTTGTAAAAGTAAACCTGAAGTCAACTTTCTTTCCGTCGATCACCTTATCCAGTATGCCGTCCCCGTCAGTATCTTTCCAGCCCGCTTCGGTAAGCATCTTCTTTGCTTTATCTATGTCATAAGGAATTTCAGGAAGGTCTGAGTTTAAATATTTACTCTTTTGAAATATATGTGACTGTATCGGTGTCGCCATTCCGTAAACGATCTTGTCAATGATTGACTTCCTGTCAATGGCATAACCCAAAGCCCATCTTACATTCTTATCTGAAAAAATAGTATGATTGTTATTCCACGAAATGTAATTATATGATGGCTCCACCACCAGCGCTTTCTTCAGACTGAACTCACCCGGGTTCTTAACATTTTCCACAAAATCAGTCGGCTGGTAAACCTGCATTTCATCTATTTCCTTATTCTTTGCAGCGACTACCGCCGCATTCTGATCCTTTATTGTCTTGAAGACAAGCTTATCCGGAAAGTTAGGAAGCTCTTTCTTGTTCCAGTAATTATCATTCCTCTTTAATGTGACCGATTGCGCCGTGATCCATTTTTCCAAAACATACGGTCCGCTGCCGATCAGATATCTGGCATCACGTGAAACTTCTTCCGAATTAACAAAGTCAGCGAACTTCTGCATAGCAGGATATTTATTTGGATCAAAAGTTTTTTGAGCTTCTTCGAGCTGATCCCATGTGAAAGTTTCGTTCACTCCGTCTTTATCAAGTATGTGTTTCGGAATGATTTCCATATCGCCTATGGAATAGATCGCCCTGAAATATTGCCTGGACATATTGAATCTGACCTTGTACTTATTCCCGTCAACAAGCTCAACGCTTTTTACATCCGTAAAATAATTTCTCAATGCCTGCGCATCAGTAAAGGGATTTTTTATGACCTTCACTGTAAAAATTATATCCTCTGCCGTCAGGGGCGTTCCGTCTGAAAATTTAACATCTTCCTTAAGATCAAATGTATATGTCAGATGATCCTCGCTTACCACCGGCATTGACTTGGCAATGAGCGGCTTCAGCTCATAAGTTACCCTGTCAAGCTCCAGCAGATTTTCAAAAATGTAAATGTAGATCCCGGAAGCGGTAGCGTCATTAGTTACAGTTGGATTTAATTTTTCCGCGTCTGACATCACCTGTTTGATGATCCAGTCACCATTCTCTGAACCTTCCAGTTCTTCCGCCGTAAGCTCGGTTATCGGAAATGAAGTGTTGACGTTGTTAGTTACAACTTCCTTTTTCCTTCCGCATGAAAAAATTAATACCGAAATAATTAAGGTAATTATTAAATGAGTGGTTCTCATATTTATTTATTAAAGTTTTAAAATATTAAATATTCTAATTGATTTATTCAAGTTATTGTAATATTTTGAACCCACAATGAAATTCACAGATAACACAAACGTAGATTATAAACTCGCCCGTAAAGTTTATTCGGTAATTCTGATTTTTAGTTTAGGCTGGCTCATGATGATCTTTGCTGCGCCTGTATTTTTAAAAATCGGAGGACCCTTTGAAAAAATTTCCTCTTATATCTACCTTTTTTTTTCAAATGCCTGTCATCAGGATGACGGCAGGTCTTTTCATTTATTTGAACACAGTCTTGCTGTTTGCTCTCGCTGTGTATGGATCTACGCCGGGTTTGCTGCAGGCACGATCTTCTATCCGTTGAAGTTCAAAATTAATAATATAAACGCGCCTTCTATATGGCTTCTGATTATTCCTGCTTTGATTTTATTTATTGATGTCGGCTTTGACAGTTTCGGAATTTTGATGAATACTTTCTTTACAAGATCAGCTTCCGGTTTACTTTTAGGTCTGGTTTTGCCAATGTTTATCATACCGGGATTTGTAAAATTTTTTTATGAAATTAATTCTTTTTTTCAAAATAAGGTCAACGCATAATTTTTGAATCCTCCTAATAAAATTACTCCTGTCATTGCAGGCACAGCAGTAATGACTTTGCTGGCTATCATTCCGGTTTTAAGTCTGATAAATATTTTTTGCTGTGCAGGAATAATAGCCGGAGGTTTCGTTGGGGTCTATACCTACTGGAAACAATTGCAGGCTTCAGGAAAGATCCTAACATCGAAGGACGGTGGAATGATCGGTATACTTTGCGGTATCCTTTCTGCTGTATTTGTAACAGGGTTCGGTGTGCTTATCAGTCTTTATTCTGACTCAAATCCTATTCTTGAAATAATGAAGGGCTTTGATGAGATGGGCTTCCAGGTTCCTCCTGAAATTACAAAGTATATCGATAAGTTTTCAAATGAATTCACTGAACACGGCTTTTCTCCGACTATCACAATTTTCTCATTCATAAGTAATTTGATCCTCTATCCGCTGTTCGGCTCCATTGGGGCAATTCTGGGTGTCAGCATCTTAAATAAAAAAAGCATTCCAAAAAATTGAGCTTTATCTCAGTTGAAAAAATTTCTTCCGCCGAAGCATGGAAAATAAGAGCAATCTTAACCGGCATTCTCTTATTCGGATTGATAATCTCAATTTACTATCCTTATAATATTTTGCGGTTCTTCTTTCCTGATTTTTTTACAAACAACAGCTCCTGCATAATGCTCAATGCTTTCGGTATCCCGTGCCCGTTCTGCGGTATGTCACATGCCCTTTTTGAAATGTTCCGGTTTAATTTTAAAGAAAGTTTTTATCATAATCCTTCTTCAGTAATTTTCTTTCCATTTTTAGCAATTATATCTTTAAGTATTTTTATGCTAAGCATCTTTAATTATAAAATTTCAGTCAGATTCAGCAGAAAAATTCTATTTATTTCCGTTCTGATTTTTTTGATAATATGGATATTGAATATATTCTTTGGACACCAGGTTTAAATGTTTAAATGTTTTTGGTGTGATGAGTGAGTTCAGTATAATTTCAAATTGCATCTTATGAACTTTATATATCTTATAAATCTTATAAATCTTATAAATCTTACTAAATCTTATAACCTGATAATCTGAAAATCTGAATTATGTTTGAGTATTCCGGTTCAATTCACATGCACTCCATATTCTCTGATGGCTCCGGCACTGTCGAAGAGATAGCTGATGCCGCTGAGGAATCAGCACTCGACTTTATTATCCTCACTGATCACAATACTCTTAAGGCGAAGGAAAAAGGTTTTGAAAAATGGTTCGGTGACACAATGCTTATTGTTGGTTACGAAGTCAATGATATCAAAAATAGAAATCACTATCTGGTTTTCGGTCTTAATGAGGTTGTCGGGAGTTTTGAAAAGCTGGCTGACGGTGATCTTGGTAACCGGCTGTCTGCTTTGGAATATGTAAAGCTGATAAAAGAAAAGGGAGGGATTGGATTTCTTGCACATCCTGATGAATGCAGAAAACATCTGAAAGAACATCCTGCATACCCATGGACCGCCTGGGACTCTGAAGACTTTACGGGAATTGAGATCTGGAATCATATGAGCGAATGGACTGAAGGTTTGAATGAATCAAACAAGCTGATGAGATTTCTCCATCCTCTTAAATCGATCATAGCACCTCCGGAAAAAACTCTTAAAAAATGGGATGAGCTTAACTTAAAAAGAAAAGTAGTTGCAATAGGGGGCATTGATGCTCACGCTCATAAACATAATGTGATGGGAATGATTTTTGAAATCTTTGCTTATAAAATTTTATTCAAATCGATCCGGACTCACGTCTTTGTCGAAAATGAAATTAAGAAAGACGATAAAAGTAATTTTGAATCTGATGTGGCTCAGATCATAGACTCTATTGGAAAAGGCAGAAGCTTCATTGCCAATAATTATTACGGAAGTGCCAAAGGTTTTCGTTTTGTCGCTGAGTATGATGAAAAACATTACACACTCGGAGATGAAATTATTTTCGACAGATCAAAAAATAAAAAAATCATTTTCCGGGCTTTCCTTCCTCAGGAAGCTAAAATAAAACTTATTCATAACGGAAAATGTGCAGACGAGCTTAATGCACTTGACTGTATCTGGGACAGTGACGAGACCGGAACATACCGCATTGAAGCATGGATAGGTGATAAAGGATGGATATTCTCTAATCATATAAGGGTAGTTTAAAAAGATGGAACAGAAAACAGAAAACAAACTTGATAAGCTTATCGTTGTCGGTGATAAGCTGCTTGTAAAATCAAAGTCTCTTTCCGATAAGACCAAAACAGGATTGTTTTTGCCACCCGGCGTTCAGGAAAAGGAACAAGTTCAAAGCGGCTATGTAATGAAAACGGGTCCTGGCTATCCTTTGCCATTACCGTCCGAAGATGAGAGCTGGAAAAAAAGTGACGATAAGATCAGATACATCCCGCTTCAGGCAAAGGAAGGTGACCTTGCATTATTCCTGCAGAGAGATGCGGTTGAAGTGATCTATCAGAGTGAGAAATATTTTATTGTTCCGCAGCATGCTGTGCTTCTTTTGGAACGTGATCCGGGTTTGTTCGAATAAAAACTTAATCCCTCATAAATAAATATTGCACACTGTAAAATGAATTCAAGATCATATTATCAAAGTCTTTTTGAATACGAAAACTGGGCAAACTCAGAAATCGCTTCTTTATTTACGGATTCCGTTCAGCTTCCTGATAAAGCTCTTTCGGTGATGTCGCATATTGTCAATGCGCAAATAGTCTGGCTTTCAAGAATTAAAAATGAAACTGCAGATGTTCAGGTATGGAAAATCTATTCTGCTGATGAATTGAAAAGTTTATTAAAAAAATCTTCAGAAGATATTATGGGATTCATTAATGAAATGTCCGAAGAGGATCCGGAAAAAGTTATTTCGTATAGCAATACTAAGGGAGAAATGTTTGAGTCTTATCTTGAGGATATTCTTACTCATTTAATTGTTCATTCTGCTTATCACAGGGGACAGGTAGCAATGTCAATAAGACCTTTATTTCAAAATTTTCCTAACACTGATTACATACATTATGTCAGGATCGTAAAATGATCTTCAAATTTTATTTCAGTCTTTTAAATATATAGCCGCCTTTAACCGCGCCCCAGACCTGCTTTCCGTTCTCATCGTATCCCCGGTCCCAGCTCACAATTTCCTCATCGCTTATCTTTACTTCAGATGTCGCATACTTCGCACCTCTTAAATCGCTTCGGCAATCCGTACCTTCGGTGCTGCCTTCAAAATTCCCATAAGTCATAAGAGTTATTATTACAGAACATCCTTCTCTCAGTGTCAGCGAATCCGGAGTTAAATTTTCCAAAGGTTTTTCATTCACCCACTCACCTGCAAATCTTAACGGATCATTTAAAGTATAGACATCACTCTTAAATCTTCCCTCGTAAGTGTTCGTAATATGATAAACCCTCTGTCTGTAAGGCTTGTCCATAGATTCGGCTGACGCTTGTTCCACATAAAGCCATTTTCCATCTTCACTATCGGTCCACATTCTTTTCATGTTCAGTCTTATGTCAAAATAATCAGAATCATTCTTCGCCTGTTCCTCGCTGCTAAACGACCCTTGCATCATTCCAACAAGCGAGTTTATGTCAACACTTTTGATCTGTGAATTTGATGCGGCAGGATTGAAGATAATTGCTGTCAGTATTACAATTATAAGAAATAATTTATTCATGATTTTTGTCTTTTTAATTTTTATTTAAAATTTTGTTTTTCAGAAGTGATTCTTTCTTAATTTTGTTTTTAAACTCAATTAATTTTTTCTGAATTTTGCTGTCTGAAGTTCCGAGTATTTCTGTAGCAAGCAGCGCGGCGTTTTTAGCATTATTGATAGCAACGGTCGCGACAGGGACACCGTAAGGCATCTGCACAATTGATAACAGGGAATCCAGACCTTTCAGGCTTTTGGTTTCCACAGGAACACCAATCACCGGAAGTGGTGAATTAGCTGCGCACATACCGGGCAAATGCGCCGCCCCGCCGGCACCCGCGATTATTATTTTTATTCCGCGTGTGTGAGCTTTTTTGGAATATGCGGACATAAAGTCGGGAGTTCTGTGGGCAGATGTAATTTTTATTTCATATTCGATTTTGAATTCATCAAGAATTTCCGCTGCATGATTCATCACCGGCAGGTCAGAGTCCGAGCCCATTATTATTGCTACAAGAGGTTTTGATTTTTTTCGCTGCATTAGTTTCTTTGTATAATTAAAAGAGTAAGGTCATCTCTCTGCAAACTGTTTTTAGTAAACTTTTTTATGTCATCCATTATGCCCTGTAATAATTCCTTTGCGTTTTTTCCGGAGCTGCCGTTTAAATAAAGCTCGAGACTATCAAGTCCGTATTCTGCTTTATTATTATCCATTGCCTCATTTACTCCATCGGTGTAGAGAATTAACTTATCGCCTTTTTTGAAATCGAAAAACACTTCGTTGTTCGCGCCGGAGCTTTCAACATTATTCATTGCACCTAATGCGATACCGTGTTTCTTTATTTTAAATATTTCCTGTGACTCACCTGAGATCTTATAAGGAGGCAAATGACCGGCATTGAACAATGTACATTTATCCTTCTCGGTATCAATGATCGCAAAAACTGCGGTGACAAACATTTTACGACTTTGTGTTTTGCGTATCATCCGGTTCAGCTTCTCAAGTACGATCTTCGGATTTGAATTGTCCTCAAGTATAAGGTGCATGCAGCTCCGAAGACCTGAAAGCATCAGCCCGCTTGCGACGCCGTGTCCGGATACATCACAAATAAAGAATCCTATTTCATTTTCGGAAATTTTAAAATAATCAAAATAGTCACCACCGACTTCACTTGCAGGAAGTGATAATGCAGAAATTTCAATCTCACCCATTGTTGCATCGTTTTCTGGAAGCATTGACAGTTGAATTTCACGGGCATAATTCAGCTCCTTCTTCATCCGAATGCTCTCATGATTTTTTTTGTAATGAAAATCATACTGCTCAACAAAATTTTTTCGCCTCTTCCTTTCTGCAGCAAATGCAATTATGAAAAATATTACTCCCATTGTCAGGTTTGGAACCGTGTTATCCGCTGAGAACTCAGTATTGAAAACTATCATTGCCAGCAGCGGCACTCCCGCTCCTATTGCAAAAAGCTGTATGATCTCTATGCGTGAGAATCTGAATATCAAAACGACTATCCCAAAAATTAATATGTACTGAAAAAAAGTACTTTGATCGTTGCCTCCGACCTTAATATTCAGATCATTCGATTTAAGCGTATCGGTTTTAACAAGTTCATTTTTGGGTTTGGTTTTGGTTTCGGAAGTATCATCATCGGGATCATGAGGGTATGTCATCTGAATTGCAATGCTCAGAAAAAGCTGAAATATCAGAAAAATAAAAATGTATCTTCTGATATTATGAACATTAAAATAATTCTTATAAACGATCCGTGTTGCAACAAGAATAACGATGTTGATGATCGTCAGTATAAGCGACACATTGAAGGTTACGTTATCAGCGATGTTAATTATTCCGAGAATTACCTGCAGGGCAATAATGCCAACAAGTATTCCTTTGAAAATTTTGAGGTTGCGCTCGTCGAGATAGTGATTGTACGCTTGATCCCGCGGCAGCTCAAGGTATCTGTCAAATCTGTCTAGTAGATCCAAGTAGTTTTAAAATTTATGGTTATAAGTCTAAAACGTATTGAGCTCGTCATTGTTGCGATGAGAGATTTTTTGACAATATAAAACGAAGTTTGTAATAATACAACCTATGATGAGAGTATAAGCTGAAGACCTTTCTCTTTAAATTGAAAAAGCATTACAAAAACATAACCACTAACATTAATTTTGAAATTGTAAGATAACATCAGAATTAATAGTTTGACTCACACTTTCAAAATAAATATTCAGATGAATTACGAAGAGTTACTTCGGGAGCTTGTTGAAAAAGACGAACGATTTATGATACTTACTGCCGAAAATCGCGCAGCTATCAGGAATCTTCCGGATCAGATCGGGGACCGTTTCATCGATACGGGAATTACGGAGCAGACTATGATCGGCGTCTGTGCAGGTCTGGCTCTATGCGGAAGAATTCCCATAGCTCATGCGCTTGCCACTTTTCTTACTATGCGTGCATTCGAGTTTATAAGAACCGATGTCGGGATCGGGAATTTGCCTGTTAAGATGATAGGAGGATTTTCCGGATTTCTTTCTGAAGGAAACGGCGCTACGCATCAGGCAGTGGAAGATATTTCTATAATGCGGGGCATTCCAAATGTAAATGTTTTTTGTCCGGCTGATGAAGAGGATATGATGATCGGGCTGAGAAAAGTTTTAGAGAGCGATTCACCTTTTTATATTCGTTACAATAATCTTAAAGCAGTAATTAAGCATTCTGATGATTTTGAAATTGGAAAAGCAGAGATCATTTGTGAAGGCAAAGACGTAACGATACTGGTTTACGGAATATTACTGAAGCAGGCAGTCGAAGCCAAAGAGATACTCGAAAGAGATGGAAAATCAGTAGGACTGATCAATCTCCGCACACTTAAACCGGTTGACGAAACCGCAATAATCAATGCTGCTCAAAATTCAAAATTACTCATTACACTCGAAGATCATTTTTTAACAGGCGGATTGTATTCAATTGTTGCTGAAATTTTTCTGAGACATAAAATAATGTGCGATGTCCTTCCTTTCGCATTGAACGGAAAGTGGTTTAAGCCCGCGATGCTGAATGATGTGCTTGAGTATGAAGGATTTACCGGAGCGGCAATTGCAAAAAAGATCTCGGATTTCAATTTATAAAATATTAAAAGATAATTACAAATCAGCACACGATGCATAATAAAATAGAATTCAACAAAACTTATCCTGTAATTACCGAGTCAGAAAAAATATTTGAACGAAGCGTCGGACTGATTCCCGCTAATACACAGACCCTTGCTAAAGGTCCTACTCAATGGGTGAAAGGAGTTGCTCCTAAATATCTTGTAAAAGGCAAAGGCTCGCATGTATGGGATGCAGACGGGAATGAATACATCGATTATAATATGGGCATTGGTCCGATAGTGCTTGGCTACTGTTATGATAAGGTTGACAATGCGATCAGAAAGCAGCTTGAGGATGGAATTACTTTTTCATTAGTGCATCCGCTGGAAGTTGAACTTGCTGAAAAGATCAAAAGTGTAATACCAAATGCCGAGTCAGTCCGTTTTTCAAAGACCGGATGCGATGTAACGACAGCAGCGGTTCGTGTGGCAAGAGCATTTACCGGGCGGGAAAAAGTACTGTGCTGTGGTTATCACGGGTGGCATGATTGGTACATTGGAGTAACAGACCGGGATGCAGGAATACCCGAAGCAGTGAAAGACCTTACTCATACTTTTAATTACAATGACATTGAATCCGTAATCAGCTCAATTGATGCTGACACAGCCTGTGTAATACTTGAGCCGTTTATTTTTGAAGAAGAAAAAAATAATTTTCTAAAGGATTTGAAGGAGGTTTGTGAGAAGAACGGCACGCTGCTTGTATTTGATGAGATGTGGACAGGGTTCAGGATAGCGGTTGGAGGTGCTCAGGAGTATTTTGATGTAATTCCTGATCTTGCCTGTTATTCAAAAGCGATCGCGAATGGAATGCCGATATCTGTTTTGACAGGAAGAAGGGATATAATGAATTTATTTGAAAAGGAAGTTTTTTTCTTTACAACATTCGGGGGTGAGGCGTTGTCACTTGCAGCATCTATGGCTACTATAGATGAAATAAAAAATAATAATGTACCAAAGTTTCTTGACGCGCAGGGTAAAAAGTTAAAGGATGGTTACAATAAAATTTCAACTGAACTTGAAATTAATTATACAAAATGTTCGGGATACAACTGCAGGACAATTATGACGTTTGATGCTGCCGTGGGTAATCCGCTTGAAATGAAATCATTGGTTCAGCAGGAAATGATAAAGAGGGGAGTTCTCTGGGGAGGATTTCACAATATGTGCTTTTCACACAGTGATGATGATGTTGAGTATACATTAAAGGCGTATGTGGATGTACTGCCTATACTAAAGAAGGCGGTTGAAGAGGAAAATGTAAAATCATATCTTAGAGGAGAGCCGGTGGAGCCGGTATTTCGCAAGACAACTAATTTTAATTTAAAGTCAAAGCTTGCCGGAAAGTAAAATGGATAATTGTCTGATCGGCTGATCAATAAACAAGAATGTCGCCGGTCATTTGAGTTACTTTAGATAACGTGAAAATGTTTTTTTAGCAGCAACTCGTTCGGTCAGATAACAAATTAAGAGCTCAACCAAATTGACAAATAAATACTTATTAATATGGCAAAAATAAAAATTGGTGAAAGATACATAGGCGAAGGAGAGAAGATCTACATCATTGCAGAGATCGGGATAAATCATAACGGCTCGGTCAAGATCGCCAAAAAATTAATAAAGGAAGCAAAGGCAGCGGGATGTGACGCAGTGAAGTTTCAGAAGAGAACTCCGGAAGCCTGTGTCCCCCGTGATCAGTGGGACATCGAAAGGGATACTCCATGGGGAAGGATGACCTATATTGAGTACCGGTACAAGATAGAGCTGAAGCTTGATGATTACTGCGAGATAGATGACTATTGTAAAAAGAAAGAGATAGACTGGTTCGCTTCCTGCTGGGATGAAGCATCGGTGGATTTCATTGAACAGTTTGACACACCATTGTATAAAGCAGCATCGGCTTCACTTACTGACCATAGCCTGTTGAAAAGAAAAAGAGAAACAGGTAAACCACTGATGATCTCAACAGGTATGTCAACGATGGAAGAGATCATCACCGCAATTCAGGAAGTAGGAACGGGAGATCTTATGGTTGCACATTCAACATCAAATTACCCCTGCAAGCTGGAAGAATTGAATCTGAACGTCATCCGGACACTGAAACATATTTATCCGGAAATTCCCGTCGGTTATTCAGGTCATGAAACCGGACTTGCTCCGACCCTTGCCGCTGTTACTCTCGGCGCATCATTTATTGAGAGACACATTACTCTTGACCGTGCTATGTGGGGAACAGATCAGGCGGCTTCAGTAGAAGTGTCAGGTTTTTACAAACTTGTTGAATATATAAGGGATATCGAAAAATCACTTGGAGACGGTGTGAAGAGAGTTTACGAAAGCGAACTTGGACCAAGGAAGAAACTTAGAAGAGTATAGTTGAAGGATTATTAGTTCACATAAAAAAGTCTTCTGTAATTAGTTTTACAGAAGACTTTTTTTATTTGAAATTTATTTTAAAATTTTAGTAATCATGAGGATCAACGACAAGAATTACAGAGCATCCGTTTTCGGTGTAAATAGGGTGGTGATCGGTTCCACTTTCAGCATGATGAAAATCACCGGGTCCCAGAATCTTTCCTTCAACGTGCAGATCACCTGAAATGACATAACATTCTTCTGCGCCTGAATGGTGATGTGACGGATAATGAGTACCGGCAGCGACCTGAAGCAGAAGCATTATATAACCTTTCTCTTTATTATTCGAAAGCTCTTTGACTTTTATTCCTTCAACTTCAGGATGCTGTTTCCATTCACTTGATTGATCGAAGATAAAATTAAAATCAATTTTTTCCGTTTGACGCGGTGAATTTATTTTTTCAAACAGTTTTTCCTTTACCCTGATCGATGGAAAAAGATTTTGGTGTGTAATGGTCAACTGAGCAGGAATGAATGAAACAAGATTGTTATATTCGGAAATGATGTTTCTCTCTTCATCTGTGAAATCCTCAATATCTTTTTTGAACTGTGAAAGCTCATCATCATCCAGCAATCCAAGTGAATTGAGAATTGCTGCCTCTTCGGTATGTGTATGTTTATTGTTACTGCTCACTATAATAATTTTTTAAGTTTGTCTCTGAGAATCATCATTGCTGATCTCATTCTTGTTTTTACTGTTCCCAGCGGAATATTAAAATGTTCAGCAAGTTCAGACTGGGAGTAGCCTTTGAAATAAGCAAACTCTATCAGATCACGCTGATTTTGATTAAGTGTTTTAAGAGCGCTGCTTATCTCTGCCTGCTCCTGATTCATTGAAGAAACCACTTCGGGGTTAGAAGAAACCGAATCCTCGGTTATGTTAAAAAATCTCTCTATGTCAGTTTCCGTGGAACGGTTTTTAAAACTTTTGCTTCTTAACCTGTCTATGGATTTGTTTCTTGTAATCCGGACTATCCATGCAAGAGGATTACCAAGTGTGTCGTCATAGGAGTCCACTTTATCCCATAGCTGCAAAAAGACTTCCTGAAGCAGGTCTTCAGCTTCTGCTTCATCCTTAACAATATAATAGATAATTGTAAATAAATATTTTGAATGGATGTCATAGAATTCACTTAAAGCCGACTGGTCCTTTTCAGAAATTTTTTTAATCAATGAAAGGTCTTTGGCGACATCGGTACCTTTAGCAGAAAACTGAGATGTATTTAAGTCGGTAATTTGAGCCATAAATTAAATATCGGTTAAGAGATTAATTTCATACAAGCTTTTCATTCATTTCATATAAGATTCTGTTGAGATCATGTCCAAAAACATTATATGCTTTTGCTGCACCGCCTTTATTTACAAATGGCGGCTGATTAAAACTTATCATATCAATTTCGAGAAAAGAAGCTACATAATTTTTCATCATTACAAGCCATTCCATTTCATCGTTATTAAATGTTCGTCCTTCTGATTCATTTGCACGAATCCATTCATCGAATTTTTTATTAACCCTTTCGCTGAAGGGCTCCAGTGTATCTGTTTTCCCGGCTGCATATTGAGTCAATGAAATTATGTTTGCAGGATTTTTTTGATCGCCAAGTGGCGTGACCTTTGTACTGTCAACACGGTAGAATGCATTCCATATTTCATCCGGTGAAATTTCATAGGGCGGCTTACGAAGCTCACGTGAAATTAATTTTATATCATCAAAGCTTAATTTTAAATGACCATTGGTGCTGCCGGTAATATATCCGATGATCGGCATATCGCGTTTGTGAGATTCAATAAAACTCTTGAACCGGAATATAATATCATGTGATCTTTCCTGGGCTGCATCTTCAATAGATGAAGTATTTATGAGCTGCGCATTTCTTTTTTTGATCTCAAGAAGCATGTAACGGAACTTTGCATTATCAAAAGGAAGAGTTGCCTCAGTAACCAGTTCCTCCATGGCGTGCTTTAGATCTCTGTCTGAAGGCGTAAAAGATTTATTGTCCTTGCCTGACAATTGCACCGCTTTGTCAATATGCTTTTCCACATTCAGAGATAAAATCAAATTGTTTATGACCCCTTTCAATGTTTCGACCGGAGGATTTAAATATGAACCTGTATTTTTAATTTCTTCCCTGTCCTTATCAGTAAGATTTTTTTCAACACGCGTAAGACCTTCGATCAGAGAAGTAAGTGTACTTTCATCTCTTATACCAATAGCCACCGACTGTACCAGTGACTCAAGTGAAAAAGCTTTAACAACTTCCTGTACCTTTTCTGACTTAATAGTTACTGTAGACATTTTCTTTGAAAGATAATACACTCCGAAAGCTAGCGGTATGGATACTATCACATCAATTAAATAAGACATCTTAAGAAATAAAGGCGATAAACAAATCAGAATACACCATGCAATTATAAAATAAGATCTTTTCACAAGGTTTAATTTTATAAAGGTGATCGTGCAAAGTACTGCTGTGGCTACATGCCAGTTAGGTAGCGTTCTGTAAGGTTTAACATTCTGATACAAAGTATTTATCAACTCAAAGAAAAAACCTGTCTCATTTATCTTCGGTCTGATAATATTCTGTGTCACAAAAAATCCGTGTCCGAAATTTACAACACTCCAAAGTAAAACTAAGGAAACCAAAAATATTGTCAGCTCTCCTGATTCTTTTCTACTGCTAACTGAAACCATAAGATATATCAGCATTATATATACAGACATATAAAAAATAATGAATCCCGGTATCAGCTTGAATTTATTGTCAAAATCAATTACGGTTGTCATATACGTTTCTCCCGGAGTGTTGAGTGGTGTCAGCAGATAGTATTGTATCAATGCTATTATAGCTAATACAATACTGAATAAATTCAGAGTTCTGAATTTTGATAGATTCATTTAAACGGTCACTTGGATTATTTGTTATCAGACTAAATTACCTATAATACAAATGCATTTCAAGATTGAATGATATATTCACTATGATTTAATATGATTTATTGAAAATGATAACAGCCGACTAATGATTTTCTTCGTTTTTATACTCCGTCTAAAATTTTTTTTACTTAAATAAGGAAATAAAGTACTTTAGTTATGAAATTTTTACTTTAAAAGAAAATACTGAACTTACCTTTGGCATTGAAAGGAGTACCAGGTGTATAGTGGAGTTCCGATACCGGGTCGGTTTCAAACTGTAGTCTCGACTCAGTATCAAATTGTGCTTCCTTCCAGTTTTTATTATCAAGCAGATTCTCGATCGATAACCCAAGCTGATATCTTCCTGTTGTAAAACTTATCACGGCGTCCATTATAAAGTAACCTTCAGCAATGATTGAGTTATCTTCATTTGCCGGACGGTCATCAAGAAATCTATATCCAAGTCTTCCACTGAATCCGTTTTTCAGTCTGAATGATAATCCGCCCGCGCTGGTAAATACTGGTGCAAGTGGAATTCTGTCCGCCTCTTCAGGTTCATCGGTAAATTTTCCTTTGGTATAATTAAGATCAAGATCCGCCCAGAGCCAGTCGGCGAACTGGTATCGTCCCGTAAAGTCAACTCCCAGCCGGCTTGTCTTTCCGCTCGGCTCAATAACTGCTTCATCACCGACATAAACAAATTCGCTTTCAAGGTTCAGTCCCCATAAGCTGGCATTGATCAATGCATTACCCATAGTAAATGAAGTACCGGCTTCATAACCTAATGCTGCCGGCAATGTGTTCTCTGCTTTTTCAACAACCACCACTCTTGCATCATTTGAATGAAACCCGATTCCGGACTTTACAAACAACTGTGTCTTCGGACTGACATTATAAAAAAGATTAAGCTTTGGTCCGAACCGCACCGCTGTCTTGGTACCTGAATTCGAATTAACAAGATCATCGGTAAAATCAAAATCGAAGTAATCAACACGTAATCCGGGGTTTATGATCAGATCTGAAATTTCAATTGTTTCATTAACATAAGCATAAAGATTTTTTTGCACTATCTTTCCTGCAGCAATATAATTTAAAAATTCTCTTTCGTAAGTATGCGCCAGATGTATCGAATCAACATCATCTATCCTTGCCCCAATACCAACATCGGTAGTAAAGTTTGTGCTTCCTGAATTATTCAGAAATGACAGCACCCCTTTATATCCGAAAATATTTCGCTTCTCATACTGGTTTATCATATCACCGTTAATGGAGTCATTGAGAAAGAAAGTAAAGTTAGAATAAAGATTGAATCCGTACCGGCTGTAAAATATCTGGTTTGTCAAAGAGCTGCTTCTGCCTAATGAAGTCGACAAAATAACATTTGCATTTGTTCTGAAAGTATTACCGCCTTCCTTATCGTCAATTGCTCCAAATCTCCCGATAAGATTATTTTCCACCGCCCTTACCGGCACTTGTCCGGATGCGTTCCAGTGTGAAGAGAAGGTCGAACCGTTCAGTGTTAAAATTGTTTTGTCAGAAAGCATTCCGAAATATTTTCCGAAAACATTTAGTCTGCTGAACTTCTGCTTGCTGTCAAAGTATCCGTCAGAATATGTATACTCAGATGCGAGATATAAATTCTCCTTACCCCTTGCAAATATGTGTGAGTTTTTTGGAAGTACATTAAGCATTAAAAGTCCGCGAACGGAATTAAATCTTCCGTATTCGATAAGAGCCGAACTTTTTTCTATGGAATTTTTTGTACTGAAAACCACTGAGCCTGAAGTTCCAAGATCACCAAATTTAGAATAGTAAGGTCCTTTATAAACATCAAAGCCCTCGACAGTTTCGGGAATTACAAAATGAAGATCAGCATATCCCTGCCCGTGAGCATGCGAGGTCATGTTAACAGGCATACCGTCAACCGAAATATTAATATCCGTACCATGATCTATGTCAAACCCTCTCAAAAAAATCTGTTCAGCTTTTCCGCCTCCCGCGTGCTGAGCAATAAACAGTCCGGGCACAAGCTTCAGAAGATCCTGTGCTGTAGTTGTCGTCCGCAATTTCATATCCACCGGGCTGACTGAGATCTCTCCGTAGTTTGTATTCGCGGTCACATCGATCTGCGAAATCGTCAGCGCATTGTCTTCAAGATAGGTCACCGGTTGTGAGGGTTCGTTTTGTGTTGCTCTGACTTCAATGACTGCTGTTTTAAATCCGATGTATTCGATCTTTATTTTGTAGACACCTTCATAAAGATTGGAAAAATTGTATTCACCTACAACATTTGTTGAAGTGGATCTCTTGCTTTCATTGAGAGTGATTATTGCCCCGGTCAACGGAAGCTTTGTTTGTTGATCGAATACCTTACCATTAATGCTGAGGTTTTGTGAAAATAAATTCGTGCTTAAAAGATGAATTAATCCGGTTATAGAAATTATTATTAGAATTCTCATATTCTTTTTTTGGATTTAAAAAAACAGTGGGATTGAATTTAACGCAGCATTATCTAACAGCCGCGGCATAAATTCAGATTGCTAAGAATGGATTAACAGTAGTTTTTCGGAGGTCTGAATGTGAAGTCTTTAAAACCGGAAACGAATGAAAACTTTTCTGCGTAAAAAAGTTTTCTCTTTTGGGAATTGTATAAAATTACAGTTGGTGGTATCAGAAATAAGCTAACCGCTGCGGCAATGTTTATTTCCATGTTCGATTGCACGTAAATGTAATTCTTAATTGCAAAATCTATTTTAATAAAGCCAAAGTGAGTGTCATTTATTTTATGCTCATTGATAAGATGACTTAACAGGTCATCTGATGAAAGATCAGATCCACCTGAAAACTTTACTGTGTTTAAAATAATTACAAATGCGATCGCGAAAATAAATAAAGCTGCTACGATGCCTGCTGCCTTTTTTATTTTTTCAAAATTTATGTCAACGATCTTTTTCAATTTCAGTCTTTATAAAGTACAGTGTAATAGGGATTTATCCTGAGCGCATATTCCATATAAGTCTTTGACAAGTCTGGTTTACCTGTTTTCTCAAAAATTCTTCCTGCATGAAAATGAAGCAAAGGATCTTTTGTGCCTAAATGAATTGCCTGCATTATGTTTTTTTCTGCTTCTTCAATATTTCCAAGCTTGTAATTTGTCCAGGCAAGTGTATGAAATACTTTAATGCTGTTTGAACCTTCATCGAGAGACCTTTGTGAATCTTTAAGCGATTCTTTGAGATACCTGTTGTGATCGGCATTGAATAATGCCAGTTCAAGATCCGTATCAACACCTTTCTCTTTAAACATCGTTATCATAAACTTAACCTTCTGATACTGGTCTTCGGACTTTTCTTTTTCACCCTGCAAAGCATATACATCTCCGAGAGCTATTAAATATTCCGGAAGAGAATTTATTTCCAGCGCCTTATTGTAATACTCAGCTGCCGCTTTATAATCCAGTTTATGCAATTTGATTTTTGCAAGCCCGCCGTAACCGTGAACATAGTTTGGAAAATCTTTTACCACTCCTTCAAAAACTTTTTCTGCTGTATCAATACTTCCGTAATTGTAAAATAAATTCCCGAGCTGAATTCTGCACCAAGCAGTATTTTCTGCAGCGGGAGATCCTGCTTTAATGGCAGAGATCATTGCATCGATAGCACCGCGCATGTCGCCTTTCAGTTCACGTACATAAGAAACCCGTGAATAGGAACCAAGATCAGGACGTGTGTCGATCATTTTTTGAACACTTTGTATTGCCTCATCATACTTCCCAAGCTCTACTTCAGCATCTACTTTTACACCGTATGAATAAGCGCTGTAAGGGTTGAGTTCAAGGGCTTTTTGGGATAACTTGAGCGCTTCCTTAAAATTATGACGCGATAATTCAACTGAACCTAACTCTGCAATGGCAAGAAAATTATCAGGGTTACTTTCTATTGCACGATTAAGAACATCTTCTGCCAGGGAATAGAATTCAGGATCGTTTGACTCTCTTGATTTCTGTATGTATGCTGCCCCAAGCTTTGTAAGTAACACTGAGTTGTCAGGACTTTCTCTTAACTGCTCTTTTATTGTTGAAATGAATCTGTCTGCTGATGAATTTGTATTGCTGATGTAATTAATGTCTCCATCAAAAATTCCTGCCGAGTTATCTTTACTCTGCTTTTTATTATCATAAACTTTCCATGAGACACCGGCAATTACTATTATTACTAAGGATATTATTAATAATTTTTTTTTCATAATTAAAAAACATAAGGGCTGCCTCTACGGCAACCCCTATGAAAGATTTTTTTATTTTAGTAATGTTAGTTTTTTGGAATCTACACCTGAAGAGGTTTCAAGCTTTACGAAGTATGTTCCTGATGCTACAGCTTTACCGCTGTTATCAAGACCATCCCACACAACTGATTTTTCTCCCGGACTTAATTTTTCACTCACTAATGTTTTAACTTCTTTTCCGAGTATATCATAAATTCTCAGAATAACATTATCAGTTTTTGTAAGATTATATCTGATCTGAGTAGTAGGATTAAACGGATTTGGATAATTTTGAAGTAAGCCATAGCTCTTCGGCTCTACATTCTGACCAAAATCAGAAATTGCAACTACAACACCGTGAGAGTTTGCATAGCCTTCGTTTGGCATTGCCATATAAGGAAAGGATGTAAGAAACTGCTTATCGTTTCTCTGTACTCCGTCTCCAAGCTGATTATTGATACCTGTACTGAAAGGTGGTCCAAGAAGAACACCTGCCACTACTCTTAAAGCTATATCTACAACATCATCCTTCAATCTTCTTCCGTTTGGAAAACCAGCGTTGTCGCCGGCAATAACACCCAGACGGTTTTCATTTGCAAATGGAACAGGTGCAATACCAAGGTTTATTCTTAATTGCTCAGAAGGTGTTCTTGTATCCTGAGGTCTTTGTGTTAAACCTGCAACTCCAGTAAGAAATACTGAAACAAGATCGGTTCTGTTTGTTGTTGGAATATCATCTGTGACAGGATATAAGGCGTTGATTATTCCCGCGAGCTCAGGAGTTGTAACATAATTTAAGAACTGTGCATCGTTAACAGGGATCGAAGCATTCCATTTATCCTTCTGGCTCAATGGAAGTACAACTTCATTTACCAGAGGCATTCCTAATCTTGAAACATAAACATAACTTCCGCTTCCTGTCCTTGTTCCGTTGGTGTTGATCACTGTAGTTGTCTTTCTGCTTGCAGTTGCCCATACGCCAACGATCGCGTTTGAATCTGAAGCTGCCGGATTCGGACTTGCGTTTCTTGTAACCTGTGCTATAGGAACCTTGATACAGATAGAGTGAACATTGTAACCTGCAAGAGCATCTTTACCGCCGCCTGCATTTCCCGGTGCACCCGGTCTGATCTTTAATAAATCAAAAGTTGCTCCGAGATCAACAAAGAATGCATCATCAGTCGGACCGCAGAAAACTTTACCGCCGCTGCTTGGAAGATCTCTTACACCCTCATTATAAAGAGCAGCATAATTGGACATTGAAGGAGGTCCTGCATAATTTGGATCTGAATGACTGTTTCCTCCGACAAAACATGGCGGAACAGGCAGGGGAGCTGATGTCCATTGTGTGACTCCGTTTACTACTCTCTTTACTGTATACTGCTGCTTTACATTAAGATCAGGATCCCCTAATGTTGTAACGTCTCCTTTATTATATAAAAATGTGTTTGGATCCTCTACAATATCCGTAAATTCAAACTGATAACTTATGTGATCGATTCTGTCACCTACGTTATCAATTTTGATTTCATAAAGAACATCTGTTCCGAATTTATTAAAATTCGGTCCGCCTGCAGGTTCTTCAAAAGGATTGTAACTTGCAATTATGCAAAGTGTACCCGGATCATCTGCCGGTCTGAATGCATATACATCCGTGTTGTCAGCAACCGGATCTGTTGAAATAATGGGTGCTTCCCTGTGACTCGAAGCGTCAGTCCATTGAGTAGTAGTGATCAGTGCAGCACCGACCAATAAAACTACAACGGCTGAAAACAAATAAATTTTTTTACGCATTGTTTTTTTCCTTTTCGTTTGGTTTTTGAAAATGAGTTGATTAAATAATTACCTATGAGTTGATAACGAAAATTTCACTTGATCAGATTTAAAATTTATTTTTTTAAAATTTTTTTGTATAAATGTTCCTCGACATAGTTTGACATATTTGGCGAGATACTTAATTATGGAATCAGACAAAAAGGAATTAAAAGAAATTAAGACAAGGAGTTCTATGCTGGATACACCCTTCAGCAGAAAAAGATTTCTGATTACTCCGGTGTATCGATAGCAGCAGTCGGACTTGGATTGCAGGGTTGCAAAGAGGATTCTGTGAACCCTATTGCAGGTTCGGTAGATGTCGGAAGCGGAGATATTGGCGTTTTAAATTATGCCTACGCTCTCGAACAGCTTGAAGCAGCTTTCTATATAAAGGTTGCAAGCGCTTTTTACGGCGGAGCAACTGCTGCCGAAATTTCGATACTTACCGATATAAGAGATCATGAAGTTACTCACAGAGATTTTTTCAAAGCAGCTATTGGCACTGCTGCAATTCCTTCACTTGAAGTAAATTTTTCTTCAATTGATTTTACAAACAGAGCAAGTGTGTTGAACACCGCTAAAGCTTTCGAGGATCTTGGAGTATCCGCATATAATGGAGCAGGATATTTACTTCAGAGCGCTACATATCTGGAGCTTGCAGGAAAAATTGTTTCAGTTGAAGCAAGACATGCTGCTGCAATAAGGGATCTGTTAAATCCGAGATCTGCAGATTTTGCGGGTAATGATGTTGTTAATGCTGCAGGTTTGGACGTACAGCGTTTACCAAGTGCTGTTCTTGCCATCGCAAAGACATACCTTACCACCACTGTAACAGCTAACAGTTTACCATAACTTAAATTGAAGGAGAAAATAATGAACTTAGAAAATATCTATACAAAAATTAACGAAGCTTTTAATAAAAAAAATGTATCAAGGAGATCAGCCCTTGACGGAGTTGCAAAGCTTGGCTTTGGAGCTTTGACAGCCGCGATCCCTCTTGCTATCGCAAGTAACCTTACAGGTAAAGCATTCGCTAAAGGTACCGGTCTTGGAAATACTTCAAGCGCAACCATAATCGAAATATTAAATTTCGCGCTGACACTTGAATATCTTGAATCAAAATTCTATCAGCAGGGATTGCTTGCAGCAGGCTTGATTCCCGGAGGTGACAGAAC
This sequence comes from bacterium, assembly GCA_034439935.1. Lineage (GTDB taxonomy): Bacteria > Bacteroidota > Ignavibacteria > Tepidaquicellales > Tepidaquicellaceae > JAGPCH01. Next base: position 7,655 of record JAWXBH010000112.1, on the reverse strand, counting down.
TGTATTTAATCAGATAAGTCTTCATGAATCCGCTCACGTAATTGGTTTGATCGGTGCTGTTCAGGCACTCGGAGGAACACCGGTTGCACAGCCGACATTTGATTTCACTGCCAACGGTGCTTTCCTGGATGTATTCACAAACTACAATACATTTCTGACTTTATCGCAGGCATTTGAAGATACAGGTGTAAGAGCATATAAAGGACAGGCAGGCGGCTTGATAAGTAATGATGCAATTCTTACTGTTGCATTACAAATCCATTCTGTTGAAGCACGTCATGCTTGTGAAGTCAGAAGGATCCGCGGTGAGAAAGGATGGATCTCCGGAACAAATTCAGGCGGAGCTCCTGCATCGATTTACGTCAGGGAAGATAATTACATTCAGGGCGGTGTTGATGTGAGAACTATTACAACAGTCGGTGCTACTCCAATAACTGAAGCTTTTGATGAGACACTCACAATGGCTGAAGTTAATGCAATTGCCGATCCGTTCATAGTTTAATTTTCAGTTTTAAAAAGCAAAAATTTATAATTCTAAATTAAGTAAGGTCAGGAAATCAATTTCCGGGTCTTACTTTTTTTTATCAAAAAATCAAAACGTATTAAGAATCACCATTAAACGAATTCTACTCGGTCTTCTTCTCAGCAGGCGGAACATATTCATCGGGAAGCTTTATACCCCCACCGAAGAAAAATTCATTCATCTGATCTTCAAAAACCTTATCCGTCGCAGGTGAAGTGAGGTCCAACCTGTATTCGTTCACTACCATTTTAAAATGATCGAGGAACATTTTGAAAGCCTGCTTCGAAACGTTATCATAAATTTTCTGACCCAGTTCTCCGGCAACAGGAGCTTTGTCCATGCCCGGCAGATCCTGTTCCAGCTTAACGCAATGAACTATCCTTTGTTCAGCCATTATAAGTTTATTTTTTTTTAATTTTTAATTTCCTGTTTAGAAATATCCTCAATTCTTTTTTCGAGAACTGAATTTATGACTTTCTGATTTTCAACTGCTTCAATAAGCAGATCGCGGTCTATAATATTATTATCCGTAATTATTATTTCTTCAGTCACTTCACCGAAATATTTTTTGAACTGTGCGCCTACATAATTGTTAGTTGCGATCTTATACATCTTATCCTCATCAAGATCTTCACCGTTAACTTTAAAGCTTACTAGGAAATCATCGTTACCATCAAGCACTTTTCTCGAGTCATAAACAATATTAATTCCGGATACAATTATCATATCACCCGAACCGGTTTCCTTTATTTCGTTCACTCTATTCTTCAGATTATTTTTAAACATCCGGGTCAGACCTTCTCCGCTGATGTTAAAGGTCACAACAGTATTGCCGAACGGATTTATTTCCCAGATATCACCCACGGTAATATCACCTTCAGCCAGATCTTTACGAAGTCCTCCGGAATTCATCAGTGAAATATCAGCGTTTACTTTAATACGTGTCGCATCAGCTTCCCATTGTCCCAGATTGCTTTCATCATTGTATGACCTCTTCCAGTCACTCTCAAGCTTGCCGATCACTCTCAACAAATCACCCTGAATTGATGAGATCATATTCTCAACTTTTCGCTGAGCCGCTTTATCATAAAGCGAAGAATCCATTTTTGTTTCGTATAACCTTCCGTCAAAACTTATTATAGTATCCTTCTTTGTATCAACCTTAAGATCGATCTTTCCAAGCCAGCGCGAATATGAACCCGCCTGTCCGATGATAACTCCGTTCTCTATCACCGGTTCGAAAAGAGGCGTATGTGAATGACCTCCGATAATTATATCTACATCTTTTGAAAATTTTGCTGCAAGCTTTTTATCATTATCCGTGCCGATATGAGTAAGCAGAATAATAACATCACACTTTTTTTTCTTAAGATATTTTATCCCCGCAGCGATGACAGAATCCGAATTAAGCATTTCAATGTCAGAAACATTAGCCGGCAAAGTAAGCGTCATCAGATCAAAAGCAGTAAGTCCGATTATTCCGCACTTAACGCCATTGATCTTTTTGATTACCCACGGTTTGCCAATGGTTTTATTTTTCGTCTTAAGAAAAACATTTGCAGACAGAAAATCAAAGTCTGCTTCCATTAATGCGGAATCAAGTGCATACTGCCCGTAATCAAACTCGTGATTACCTATTACAAACGCATCGGGCTTTAGCATGTTTAGAAATTCTATCTGGGACTTGCCGCGTGTAAGGGTTGAGATGGGAGTTCCCTGGAAGTCATCGCCTCCGTTAAGTGAAATCGTCTTATCATTGCGGAATTTATTCAGGTAACCCAGCATATTTGATATGCCCCCGACAAAATATGAATTATCTTTTCCGGTTGCAGAATCTTTTTTTGAAATTTTAAACGGAAGATTTCTTGCATGAAGATCATTCCAGTGAAGAATTGTAATGTCTTTTATTTTACCGGAATTCTGAGGATAGACATCAGATAAAAACAGGAAAAGTGAAACAGCTAATATGAAAAAATATTTATAGGTCATTAATTTTTATGAATAATAAATTGAACATTGATGGTTGATGGCGTAAATATAATTATTCTGCTGTTTGATTGAAATGAGAAATCCTTAGAGAGTTTAACATAAGTTAGGGATATGGACTTTAGGATACTAGTACTTGTGGCACATTTAAGTATACTTTGTTTCGGTATAAAAATTATTCTCAAATGTGCCACAAGTAGCAGCAGCAAAATATTTTCTTCGCTTTGCACGGATATGATAAGTTAACATCTCCTAATCATCTAAAATTTTTATTCTATAAAAAGAATAACGTAATGAGTAACTTTGCATAACCGATATTTATATTCATTTCACACATTAGTCATTGAGTTCAGTCTTTAAAAACATCTTCGGTATAATTGTTTTAATAATCATTGTGCTTATTACACTGGGGCTGCTGTTCAACAGTCTGACAAAAAAATCTTTTTATGAAGAGTCGGGAGCAATTAAAATAAAAGGGATCACAAATAAGGTCAGTATCTACAAAAGCGAACTCGGTGTAAGTCATATTTTTGCGGAAAATGAAAATGATATGTACTTCTCACTCGGCTATCTTCACGCGCAGGACCGGCTCTGGCAGATGGATCTTGCCCGGCGTGTAGCAGAAGGACGCTTGTCGGAAATCTTCGGCAAAGATGTTCTCGACTATGATATACTATTCAGGACACTCGGCATTGATAAAATAAGTCTGAGGATCTATGAGAAACTTTCCTTAAAATCAAAATCCATACTTTCCGCTTACTGTAGTGGGGTAAATTCATTTATAGAAAAAAACGAAAAGCAATTGCCGCTTGAATTTGATATCCTTAATTACAAACCCGAACAATGGAAGCCTGAAGAATCAGTCATGATCGTAAGACTGATGGCGTGGGAGCTTAACCTGTCCTGGTATACAGATGTAATGTTCGGTGGAATTGTAAAAAAGATCGGTATCGAAAAAGCAAAGGACTTTTTTCCTGATTATCCCGAAGATGCTCCGTTCATTATCCGGAATGAAACCGATAAAATTAAGAATGATTCAACTAAGAACAGGAGTACCGATAAAAAAACCAGTCTGAATATTCATGACAAAGATGATCTTGAAAAAATTTACAGCTCATTATCCGAACTTGGAAAAAATTATTTTGACATTTCAAAAAGCTACCGTGATTTTTTTGAAATGAAAGGAAATCATGTCGGCAGTAACGCGTGGGCCATTGCCGGAAACAGGACTGAGACCGGAAAACCTTTACTGGCTAACGATCCGCATCTGGCTCTGCAGGTTCCTTCAAAATGGTACGAGGTCAATTTGTACAACAATGAAAAAAAATATTCTGTCTGCGGGTTTTCAATTCCGGGTGTTCCGGGAATTGCCGTCGGTCACAATGACGTGATAAGCTGGGGTCTTACAAACCTGATGTGTGACGACGCTGACTTTTATATTCTGAAAAAAGATTCCGCGGATAAAAAAAAGTATCATTATAAAAATGAAGTTTTGAGTCTTGACAGTTCGCTCGAAAGCATAAAGATAAAAGACTCGCCCGACGATTATATTTTCAGTGTTTACCGGACCAAGCTCGGACCGGTCATTTCCAATCTTGTAAAGACAGGGTTTATGAATAGCCAGAAGTTTAGCATGCAGAACCCCGATGAGCTTCTTACTTTCAGATGGACAGGGTATGAGCAAAGCGACGAGCTTGAAACATTTTACAACATTAATAACGCGCGTAACTGGAATGATTTTCAAAACGCTCTTAAAACTTTCGGTGCGCCGGCGTTGAGTTTTGTTTATGCCGATACAAGCGGCAACATCGGATATCATGCAGCCGGCTTAATTCCGATCCGGACTAACATTGCCGAAGAACATCTTGCAAGCTTTCCTTCAACAGGTGAATCCGAATGGTCGGGCTTTATTCCATTCGGCGAATTGCCATCATCATTCAATCCGAAAGAAGAGTTCATCGTTACAGCTAACAACAAGCCTCAGAAAAATTATAAGTATTACATTTCAAATCTCTACGAACCGCATTACAGGGCTGAGCGCATTGAAGAGCTGATCGAATCAAGACCTGTAATTACAGAAGATGAAGTAAAGCTTATGCAGCGTGATGTCTACAGCATACAGGCAAAGGATTTTTGTAAATATTTATTTGAATCATTTGGTGACTCTTCCAATCTGACAGAAGATATCAAAACTTATCTGAGCGTATTAAAAGAGTGGGATTATGAATTTAAAACGAACAGCATTGCGGCAACAGTTTTTGCTGAGTTTGAGATACAGCTTTATAAAAATTTGTATAAAGATATTTTAGGTGAACAGATCTTTGAAGATTATCTTTTTCTTAAAAATATTCCGGTGAGAAATACTGCCCGTCTGCTTCAGCAGAGTTCATCTGCATTATTTGAAAATAATTTTGCAAAAGAACAGCTGATAAGAAAAAGTTTCTATGATGCTGTAACTGATCTCATTACGAACTTCGGTCCGGACGTGAATAAGTGGCAATGGGGCGATGTTCATCAGGTCACAATGAAACATCCTCTTGGTTCTGTTCCTGCCTTAAGTTCAATGCTCAACATCGGTCCGTTCAAAATTTCCGGAAGTGGTACTACCATCAACAATCTTGAATACGGTTTTTCAAACGCACTGAAGAGCGGCGAGTTTGAATGTTACCTTGGTCCGTCATTGAGAATGATAACGGATCTTTCAAACATCAAGCGCTATCTCTCGATCATACCGACGGGTCAGTCAGGTCAGCCGCTTCACCGCAATTACAATGACCAGGCGCGTCTCTGGCTTAACGGAGACTACAAGGAAGTTTCAACTGATTTTGAAGATCTCAAGAAAGAAAACCTGAAACTACTAACACTGGAGCCGGGTGAATAAAGCAAATCATTTGACTTCCAATAAGGAGAAGTACGACTTATACCGACCGAAGAAATTTCTGGGACAGAATTTTCTTGTTGATGAGAATATCGCAAGGAAAATTGTCGCCTCTCTTGATATCACTGAGGAAGATACAATTATTGAGATCGGTCCGGGACAAGGTGCGCTGACGAAGTTCATTTCACAGGTGTCAGATAAATTTTTCGCAGTCGAGCTTGATAAACATATTTATGAAAAACTTTTGATTCAATACGGTAATAAAATAAATCTGATCCATAAAGATTTTCTTCAGTTCGATTTTGAAAAGGATCTTAGCTCAAATGGTGGTAAGGTTAAAGTGATCGGAAATATTCCTTACAATATTACTACTGAAATTTTATTCAAGCTCTTCGAACAGAAGGATAGGGTTTTTTCTGCTGTACTTATGATGCAAAAGGAAGTTGCGCAGCGTCTTGTTTCAAAGCAGGATACAAAGGACTACGGCATACTCGCGATATTCACACAGCTTTATACAAGTCCGAAGATCTTATTCAATGTTCCTCCTACAGCATTTTTTCCAAAGCCAAAGGTAAATTCCGCGATAGTCAAATTTGAATTCAATAAAGAAAACTTTAACATTGCTGATAAAGAATTGTTTAAGACAATAGTTAAAGATTCATTCGGACAAAGAAGAAAGACGATGAGAAATTCGCTGAAGAGAAACTTCGAAAGGAATAATGTTTCTTTTGAAAATATTGATTTTGATTTTTCAAGAAGACCGGAGAATGTGAGTATAGAAGAGTTTGCAAATCTTGCAAATGAAGTTAGTTCAATGATGTAAACAAGATTATCTTGAACCTTCTTTATTTTTTCAGTAAGACCATTCTTTTGACTTCCCTATAATCTCCGACGGATAATTCATAAAAATAAATTCCGCTTGAGAGGTTGTTTGTATTAAAATTTATATTGTAACTTCCTGCAGTCTTGAATTCATTAATAAGAATTAAAATTTCCCTTCCTATAATATCATAAACTTTGAGTTCGGTAAATCCGTCCTTTGGAATTTCAAAAGCGATGATAATCCGGATTAGAACTGTAGTAATCAGCAGAGACATCAATTTTTGTAGGACGGAATTGGTAAATTTGATTTTGCCAGATAAAACTTGTAATTGGTAAACCAATATTGTTTCCTGTTCTGGCATAAATACAATTCAAAGATTTCATATTACCAATCTGGGTAAACCAAAGTAAATCATCATAATCATAATTGATCTGAATTGCTCCATAATGGTATGCAAGATCATAAGGTCTGTCCACATCTTTTAAATGATACATCGTATTAATTGGATTGGTTATATTATTTACCTGATAAAATGTTGTTTTAATCATGTTAGCACCGTAATCAGCAATATAAAAAGGATATTGATTGGTAGCAGGAAACTTCATACCATAAGTAACCCCAGTTGGCTCCATTAATTGATAATTTCCATTTGAACCATTGTAATCTCGGAATAATTGTACTCCGGGAATTCCAACAAAGTTTTTATCACTATATATAATTCTTTTCCAATTTTTATCTACTGTAAATAGTTTTGCTTTGAAATCACCAACATCGCCTTCTGGTATTATAACTCCGTCAGTTGCATTAGCAAACAACCAGCATTCTGTTTGGTTGGGTGTAGTAAAAAAATCTTTAGTAATTTTTCTATTGAAAACGTATTTTGATATATCTCCTACTTCCATATCATATAAAATCTTTTAATCCCATAAAATCTTGTTTGCCCAGTAGAAATTTAAAAATGGAAAAGCATCGGAATTATTGTATGTATAATTATTTTTTAAGTTGTCAATTGTGATTGTCTTTAATCTATCAAAATTTATATACTCGTTTACTTTATCCATGATAAGACAAAATTACAATTTGATTTACCGGTTAAGCTTATTTGAAAAGTATGAAAACTAACATCTGTGAAAAGACATTCAACTTTTATATTAAATACTGTTGAAGCAATATTATTAATTGAAGCATTAAACTAAAAAAACAATAACATCAAAAATTTTTCTTAATTTCCAAGTTTATTTATTTTCTACACAATCTCGATTCTATAGAGACCTCTTAAAAACCCTTACTGTCATTCCCGAAGCTTTATCGGGGGGTACCCTCTGGGTCATCCAAACACCAATACTAACTCGAAAATGGATTCCCGCTAAGAGATTGCGAGAATGACAACCAGAAGTTTTTAGTTATTTCAGAAATTCGTAATTCCTAATTCCTAATTCGTAATT
>JAWXBH010000111.1:0-17310 GCA_034439935.1 bacterium | reverse complement strand
GTTTGTAGAGTTGAAAGTTTTTAAAGTTAAAAGTTTTTAAAGTTGAAATAACCAGAACAAATTTAAAATCTAAAATTGATCGAGACTTTTACTGAATACCGGGTTTTGTATGCTCATACAGATAAGATGGGAGTAGTTAATAATGTCAGATATTTTGAATATTTCGAAGCTGGGAGAAATGATTTTTTAAGGAAGATGGGATTTCCTTATACTGAGCTTGAGAAGGATAATATAGGTTTGCCTGTGATCGAAGCATTTGCAAAATACATTGCCTCTGCGAAGTATGATGATATTGTCATCATAAAAACCACTCTTAAGCAGATACCTACTGTTCGTTTCAGGATTGATTATGAAATATCAGTTAACGGTAAGCTTACAGTCACAGGCTTTACCGTTCATGCATTTGTGCGCTATGATAAGATGATGCCGGTCAGACCTCCGGAAAGATTCATTGAGATGATCGCGGAGAAGTTCAAATCAAATTAGTTAAAAGTCAGTTATATTATCAAAGACATAATCCCATAAAGGGCTAAAGCCTTCAAAGACTGAAAATTTAAAGAATCATTTCACAGCAATTGAACTATTACAAAAATTTTAACTTCACCGAAGCCGAAAAGCTGATCCGCCTTGCACTGAAGGAAGATATCGGAAAAGGAGACATTACATCCGAATATTTCATTCCGGTGAATGCTGATTCAAAAGCAGATTTGCTTATAAAAGAAAATGGGATCATTGCAGGATTGGAGATCTTCAAATTTGTTTTTAAAATTGTTGATAAGAATGTTAAGGTCAGCTTTAGTAAGAATGAAGGTATGCAGGTTTTTGCCGGCGATGTCATCGGAAAAGTAAAGGGAAATACAAGAAGCTTGCTCAAAGGTGAACGTCTTTCATTGAACTTACTTCAGAGAATGAGCGGCATCGCGACACAAACTTTTGAGCTTATAAAAAAATTAAATAATAAAAGTATAAAGATAATAGATACAAGGAAGACCACTCCGAACCTTCGCATCTTTGAAAAGCTTGCGGTAAGAATAGGAGGAGGCGAAAATCACAGGACAGGACTTTACGATATGGTGCTGATAAAGGATAACCATATTGAGGCAAACAGAGGAATAGAAAAAACTTTGGATGCGCTTTTGGGAAAAAAAATTAAGGAGAAAGTTGAAATAGAGGTCAAGGATCTGAATGAGTTAAAAATTGTAATTGCCAAAGGTAAAGGAAAAATTGACAGGGTAATGCTGGATAATTTTAAGATAACAGATGTTATTAAAGCAGTTGAATTAAATAAAGGACTATTTGAACTTGAAATATCGGGAGGAGTTAATTTAAAGAACATCGGAAAATACAGCGGAGTCAAAGGTGTTGATTATATTTCAACAGGATCAGTGACACACTCGGTTAAATCGATGGATATCTCATTGAATTTTATTACTTGAATCTCTATAAGGATACCTTTAAATTGTTAAAATTTTTTCCAAAAAAATAAATAATATAAAATGGATAAACTTTCTAGAAATTTTGGTTTTATACTTGCTTTACTTGTTTGCTTGTCAGTAATTTTCGCTTGCGGTAGTAAAAAAGAATCCAACGGAGACAAGGAAGATTCAAAGAAAGAAGAAACAATAAAGAAAGAACCAACAAAGACAGAAACCACGACCTCCAGCAGCTCAAACGGTGGTAATCAGCTTTATTTTGTAGAGGAATATTCAAAAGATGGACAGGAAATCGGAAAGAACGATAAGTTCTATATAAAGAACAAAGGTGGTTACATAACAGCCATGTTAAAAACAGCTCAGCCGGTTGGTGTAGGTTCAGTAGATGTCAGACTGGAAAGAGAATCACTTGACGGAAGTGAGATCATCGATACAAAGCCGTATGATGTTTCACCTGATAAGAATTATTTCTTTTTTGACAAGATCACCTTCTACAAATCCGGTGATTATAAAGTTACAGTATTTAAGAAAGACGGAACCCCCATCGCCACAGGAAAAGTAAGAATAGAATTCGAATAAAATAAAATTTAAAATCACGAAAGGAGTAACAATGAAAAAAGACAAATTGGCTTTATCAATACTTGCTATACTGTTTATTTTTGCTTTCAAAGCAAACTCATACGCACAACACTATCCTGTACTGTACTTCTGCGAAAAATACGGTTCAGGCGGGGAAGTAGGAGTGAGTGACCGGTTTTCAGCAGGTTATCTAACTGTAATGGTAAAAGCTGACGGACCTCTTGGATTGAGAGACTGTTCAATTCAAATGGATAAATACAACTGCAGTAGCGGAACATTCAAGTATTACAAAAAATTTAATTACACAGTTGAGCCCGATATGAAATATGTATTCTTCGCCAAGAACGATGAAAGCGACATGAGTTTTGACGAAACGGGTATTTACCGTGTATTTTTGCTTGATCAGAATGACCGGACGGTCGCTAGCGGATTGGTGGAAATAATCCCGTAACCGGAGAAACATTATGAAAATATATTCAAAATTATTTATAGCAGTTTCATTCACAATTCTGCTAAGTGGGTTCAGCGCCAATTTGTATTCACAGTCTTTACAGTTTTGTGAGGATGTTACATCGGATGGAATTCCAATCAAAGCAAGTTCCGTTTTCAACATCAGCTCCAAGGGAGGATTTTTAAAATGCCTTACTTCACTGCCTTACAGGGTTGGTACAAACAGCGTAAGCTATGATATTTATAACATAGATTATGATGGAAACGAGAAATACAGCAACACGATATATCAGGATGTAGATGCAAGCTGGACCTGGTTCTTTAAGGAAATAACATTTTACGATGAAGGCAGATATAATATTTATGTTTATGATGCCGACAGAAATTTCCTTGCATCATCACAGATCAGAATTCAGTATTATTAATAAAAAGATAACAACAATATTAAAAGGTTATCCTGAAGTTTTCGGGGTAACCTTTTTTTGCCGATGTTTGATAAAATAAAAGCGCTCTCCAAAGAGACTCTCATTTACGGCACCAATACAATAGTCGGAAGATTCCTCGGCTTCTTCCTTGTTCCGTTCTATACAAACAAATTCCTTCCTGAGGAATACGGTATCATCGCGATCATCTACGCTTACATTGCAATTTTAAATGTGTTCTTTTCGATCGGTCTTGAGTCGGGGTATATGAAGTTCTCTTCAACACTCGAGATCGGCTCAAAGAAGGAAAACTTTTCAAATCCATTCCTTCTTACGTTTTCAAATTCACTGATACTGGCTTGCGTGCTTTTTTTCTTTTCGAATGAACTGACTTACGTTTTTCAGATCGATGCAAAATTTTCGTATCTGATAAAGTATACTTCTCTGATTCTTTTCTTCGATGCAATAGTTCTGATACCGTTTGCCTACCTGCGGCTGCATAACAAGGCGAGATCATTCGCATTTATAAAGATCACAAACATTGTTGTGAATGTGGCGCTTAATGTCATCCTGATATTAGTATACAAAATGGGAATCGAAGCCGTCTTTATCAGTAATCTTGTCGCATCAATTCTGACATTTTTAATGTTGCTGCCGGTACTGCTCAGGAATTTTACTTTCCAAGTTAACAAAGAACTAATTAAGGAGATAATAAGATTTTCCCTGCCGATCATTCCGGCAGGAATTGCCGCTAACATAGTTCAGACAATAAGCAGACCAATCTTAAAATATCTGACAGACGATTCAGTCGTGGGAATTTATCAGGCGAGCTTCCGGCTGGGGATACTGATGATGCTGATCGTTTCAATGTTTGAGTTCGCGTGGAGACCATTCTTCCTGAATAATGCAAAGGAGCCAAATGCTAAGCAGGTCTTCTCCAAAGTACTGACGATATTCATAATATTGACTTCATTCATATTTCTTACTGCATCCGTTTTTATAGAAGACATTGTAAAGCTAAAGCTGCCTTTCAACATTTATCTTATCGGAAAACCATACTGGGACGGATTGAGCATTGTCCCGGTAATTTTGTTTTCGTATCTGCTTTACGGGATATACATTAATTTGATGGCGGGAATTTATATAGAAAAGAAAACTAAATACCTTCCTCTGATCACAGGACTAGCTGCACTTACAAATGTGATCGCAAATTTTGTTTTAATACCACTCTATTCATACATGGGAGCAGCAATCGCAACGCTGCTTAGCTATCTTGTGATGATGCTTTCAATATATTACTTCTCCCAGAAATATTATCCTGTAAATTATGAATACAAAAAGATAGGTCTGATCTTTCTGTCACTTGGGATTGTAACATCGTTATTTTTTTTTATTATCAATATTACTTTCATTCCTTGGTATGTAAAAATAATATTCCCGTTACTTTACGCGTTACTGCTTTTCGGATTCCGAACAATAACTTTGTCCTCTATAAGGAGCCTGAAGAGCTAAATTGATTTTAGGATAGGAATCAACTTCTTTTAAATTTATTATTAACCCGGTTGCAATTTAAATTTAAGCGAACTGAACATGAATAATATCCTCACTCAAAACACAAGTTCGACGCCATCAGATTTCCTGGTAAAGAAACCAGCATATATTTTTCACCATTTGATGAAATGCGGAGGGACATCCATCGTAAGTATCCTGGAGAAATGGTTCTGCATGATCTATGATTATCATCTCGTTGTCGATGTTCCTGATGAATACTATAAGAGAAGAGTGTGTGTTGAAAATCTGACCAGTGATCATTGTATTGTGGGACATTATCATCAGGACGGAATGTTTGTTTTTCAGAGGTATCCGGAAATTATTACCAGACAAAAGGAGATAAAATGTTTTACTTTTATAAGAAATCCCTTGAATTTTTTTCTATCCTTCTATTATTACTCTCGAGAAGTGGGACGAATGGACAAAAGCCTTCAGGAATTCATAAACTCTAATAAAAATCTTATGGCTTATTATCTTGGTTGTGAGGAAGGAAATTATAAAGAAGTGCTAGACAAATATTTTTTCATAGGTATCACTGAAGAAATACAAAACTCTATGGACATTCTTGCAGGTCTAATCGATAAGCCAAAAATAACTGTACCTTTTAAAAATAAGTCTCTTAAAGACGATCAAGTATCTTTGTTAATACCTGAATTCATAGAAAAATTCAGAAATGAAAATGAACTGGATTATAACATTTATGAATATTCGAAAATGAAATTTTCTAATGCACATTCTGCCCTGGACAGAGTTGTTTCTTAATTCTCTTGCATATAATAATTAATTATGCCATATTGATTTATGGATAAACTCACAACAAAGCAGCAAAGGATCCTCAACTTCATTGAGAAGCACAGGATCGAACATACTTACCCGCCGACTCTTAAAGAGATCGGAGAAAAGTTTGACATCACCATCGGAACGGTACAGGACCACATCTTCGCATTACAGAGGAAAGGATTTCTCGAAAGAAAAAAAGACATCGCTCGGGGATTCAAAGTAGTAAAATCCGAGGAAGAGAAGAATTTTGAAAAGCTGAAATCGAACATTAATCTGATTCCTTTATATGGTAATGTAGCGGCAGGGGAGCCGATCTTCGCAGGGGATAATATTCAGGGCTATGTTTCAATGGAAAAAAATCCTAAAGGACATCAGATACACTTTGCATTAAAGGTGAAGGGTGACAGTATGACCGACTCGGGGATTTATGACGGTGATATTGTTATTGTCCGTAAACAGGATACAGCCGAAGATGGTGAAATTGTAATTGCGCTTTTGGAGGACGAAGCTACCGTTAAGACCTTACGCAACAAAAGGATCAAAGCTTATCTTGAAGCCTCTAATTCAAAGTATAAGGCGATTGTCAACAAGCCGTTTCAGATAATAGGAAAGGTGATAGAGCTGAGAAGAGAGTATTCGAGATTATAAGATTACTTGCTTTTATTTTAGCCCAACTCTTCTGAAAATAAAATCAACATTTTTCTTTGACTTATCATAATTGAATATTTCATTGAGTTCTTTATCATCGAGATATTTTACTACTTCTTTATCCTCTTTTAGCAGCTTCAAAAAGCTGATCTTCTCCTGCCAGCATTTCATAGCAACTGTCTGTACAATCTTATAAGCCTGTTCACGCTTCATTTTCTTTTCGATAAGCTTGAGCAGAACAGTCTGGGAAAAAACCAGACCATTAGTAAGTTCAAGATTGCGTTTAATATTTTCCTTATTGATAACAATTGTGTCGATCAGTTTTTTAAACTGATTTAAAGCATAATCAATCAGAATTGTCGAATCCGGAATAATGATCCTTTCAACTGATGAATGGCTTATATCCCGTTCGTGCCATAAAGGTATATTCTCAAATGCAGCAAGCGCATTGCCTCTTAAAACACGCGCCAGTCCGGAAAGCCGTTCGGAAGTAATTGGATTTTTTTTGTGCGGCATTGCAGAAGAGCCCTTTTGTCCGGAAGCAAAATATTCTTCAAGTTCAAGTGTTTCGGTTTTCTGAAGATGTCTGATCTCAGTAGTGAATTTTTCTATCGAAGAAGCAATGATCGCAAGCGTTGACATATATTCGGCGTGTCTGTCTCTCTGAAGAATTTGTGTTGATATCTTTGTCGTAGCGAGCCCGAGCTTTTTGCAGACATATTTTTCTACCTCAGGAGAGATGTGTTCGTATGTTCCGACTGCGCCGGAGATCTGTCCGACAGAAATTGTTTCAATTGCCCGTTTCCATCTTTCAATGTTTCTATTCATCTCATCATACCACAGTGCAAACTTGAGTCCGAGTGTTATCGGCTCAGCATGAACCCCATGAGTTCTTCCGATCATGGTAAGATACTTATTCGTTTTTGCCTGTTTGGAAAGGGAATTCCGAACTTCATTCAGATCCTTCAGTATAATTTCACCGGCTTCTTTCATCTGGACAGATAAAGCGGTATCAAGAACGTCAGAGCTTGTCATTCCAAGATGAATAAATCTGGAATCAAGTCCGACATACTCACCGACGTTAGTCAGAAAGGCGATCACATCATGCTTTACAATTTCTTCGATCTCGAGGATCTTAGCTGTATCAAATTTTGCTTTTCTTTTAATATTATCCAATGATTTTTTCGGAACCAAGCCCAGTATGCTCTGGGCTTCAGTTGCTAGGATCTCTATCCCGAGCCAGATACGGAATTTATTTTCGTCTGACCAAATGGAGGACATTTCTTTTCTTGAGTAGCGGTCTATCATCTATTTAATTTGAATTGCCCGGCTCAACAAGCGGGGTATTAGGTTTGATTTTTATTTTAGTAATGACAAGTGTAATGTCATCGTTCTGCTCAGCGTTTCCCCTGAAGTGATCTACTGAATTTATAATTTCTTTTTGAATCAAGATACATGAGCTCTGTCTGTTTGTATCAATGATGTCAATGATCTTATCGGTGCCAAATTCTTCCCTGTTCTTGTTCATTGCTTCGGTGAGACCGTCAGAATAGAAGACGAAAACATTATCATCGGAGATCTTTAATTCTTTTTCTTCAAGCTGCTGTTCAAAGTACTTTTCACTTTCAAGTCCCAGACCCATACCGGTTGATTTAAGTAAATGAAATTTTCCGTTGGTGGCGTAGATAGCAGGATTATGACCTGCCCTGCATATCTTTACTGTCATCTTTTCAAGATCAAATAATGCAATGATCGAGGTTATAAAAGACTTCTTGTCGATCCTCTGATGTATTTGCTTATTCACTTCAATCAGAATATCCTTTGGTGTCTGAAATATCTTTGCAGCGAACTGGATCATCGCCTGAACTTTCGACATGTATAATGCCGCGGGAATTCCTTTACCTGAAACATCGGCAACTATTACAAGCATCTTATTTTCATTGATCTTGATGACATCATAAAAATCGCCTCCTATTATTTTTGCAGGATTATAAAAGCCCGAAACTTCCATGCCTTCTATTGTATTAATTTTCTGCGGTAGAAGTCCCATCTGAATTCTTCTCGCGATCTGAAGCTCTTCTTCGATCTTTTGCTTAAGAATTCTTTCTCCCTGCAGTCTTGAGTTTTCAAAAGCAATAGCTGCCTGAGAGGAAAGGGTTTTAAGCAGATCAACATCTTCTTCCGAATATGCTTTGCCAGAAGGTTTCTCTCCGAAATTTATTGCTCCGATCAGATTATCTCTAATGAAGATTGGTATTGACAGCACAAAATTTTCTTTTCGTATGACTTCCTTTTGCTCATCACTTAGCTTCAGTTCGTTCAGATAAACATCATTCAGGAGACGGGGTTCTTTATTATTTACAAAAAGCGCACCCATTGCATTGTCAAACACATCACCTTTATGAGTAATGTCCTCATTGCCGGGTTTCTTTTCGATCTCACTGAGTATTATTTTGTTAAAATCATCATCACGAAACCAGATGTTGAGGTTTTTTATACCCATTGTTTCCTTTACTGAGTTTGCGATCTTGTCCATGATCTGCCTCATATTATCCAGATAAGGAAGCTCTTCGGAAAAAGTCAGAAGAGATTTTCTGTAATTATACCTTTCTCTGTAAAATTGCTTATCTACAAATTCCTTTGCTTTTCTGTTTACAAAATCAAAACTAAAGGTAACAATTACTATTAAAGCAATAGTAAGAAGCTGCTTGTTCTCCGGCATAAACTGTGTCAGAATTGAATTTAACACAAGCACAAGCAGAAGATAAATCCCTACTATAAATGCCGTGATAATTCCAAAGACAAGACCTTTCTTAACAATGAATTCTGTATCAAGAATTCTGTACTTAAAAATTGAATAACCGAAAGAGACCGGAATGCTTAGCACCAATGCTGAAGGGAGATATACCCATGGCTGAACAAGAAAATTCGGCTTTTTTATGAAAAATGGTATGAGGAATGTAAATAGAAATCCGAATCCTCCGATCAAAAACCCGTATAAAATTATCTTCAGCGGTTTCTTAAGATTTTCCTGATTAAGTTTTCGGTATGACCTGACAAAAAATATGATCCCTAAAACTATATAAGAAATTACAAGAAAAGTTGTTAACATACCGGCAATATATGCAACTTCCTGACCCCTTAAGAAAAACAAAATGGCTGACACAAAAGATATTAACAGATAAAGAATCACTAAAAATAATCTCCGGTTTCTAAATTCAATCTTTGCCGGATATGTCATGAAGAAATGGACAAACAGGGAGTAGAACATAATACGTCCTGCAACAGAATTGGCAATTAATATTGAGTCGAAGATCAAACTATTAGTAAGACCTATTCCCACAAAGCCCAGTGCAGCGGAACATCCCAGGAAAAAGAATAACTGCGAGCTGAGTTCCTTTGGTTTTGAATATCCCACAAGAAAACCAATTAATAGAAATCCGAAACCCAGAAGTGAAAATATAAGGAACAGTATATTTAAGATCTTGTAAACCTTAAGACTGACATTGAGAATTGAGTTATCACGAATTATCGTGTATTTGATTATTTCATCGGTGGTAAAGTTATTAAGAGTGCCCTGAGCTTCGTTAATGTTTTTGAATTTTTCACCATTGATCGCGATGAGTATGTCGCCGTCCTTAATTCCCGCTTTGTCAGAGACTCCGCCCGGGACAATTTGTACGATAAATAATCCTTCCTCCAATTTTTGTCCGTTATATTCCGAAACCCAAAGACAGTCATCTGTTGTCATTCTTTCAGTGAACATAGTCCTGATAAAAATGATAGATGCGAATGCCAGACAGTACAAAGCAATGAAAGTAAAAATTACTCTTAATGTCCCGTCGGAAAATCTGTTTAAAAAATTCAAAGAAAATTATTTATTATTCAATTATAGTTAAGACTACGCTGTAAATATTCTTATGTTGCTAAATTAAAACTCTTAAATATCATATCCTATTGAGAAATAAAAATCATAAGGTCCGAATATTAAAGAATCTTCTGTAAGACCCTTTCGAAAAAGAAAACTTTTTCCGACAGAAAAGCTTGCCTCTCCAACAGGTGTATCAAAACCTGCTGTAAGTCCCAGTCCGTGTTTTAAGTCTCTAAAGCGTATATCTTCAGTTACCTGCCAGACATTTCCAACATCGTACCGAATGCTTAAATAGGTATCAAAAAAAATTCTGTATGGAAAAAGATAACGGTATTCGATAGATGTTTCAAGTATCTGCCTTCCTCTCAATTCGTCTTCTACCATTCCAAAAAAAGATCTTTCGCCCCCAAGAGAAAACTGTTCCGTCAACGGTGTCGTCTTATCTGCAAAACCGAAAATAAATCTGGGTCTTAGTGTTTGATTTCTGCCCACCGGAAAATACTGATGATAGCTTAAATGGAGCTTAGTGTAGCTAAAGCTTCCTGCAAGAATATTTTTTGCAGACTCGTAAGAAAAATTGATCAGCGAACCTTTGGTAGGGAATGGCAGGATATCCTGAGTATCAAAGATTCCACCGAACATAAGCTTGACCATTCTAAATTCAACCGGAAGATCTTCGCTTCCGAATTTATTTTTTATCTGCTGATTTTCAATGGATGCCTGCGCGAACAAAGTCCCGAATCTTTGCAGTTGTGTACCTACAAAAAGATTCATTCCATACTTAATGGTCCTGTATTCCCCAAATTTTGTTAAATCATATTCATTATTAATTGTATCTATAGACACAGAATACCGGTTGTAGTCCCTGAATGTATAGAGGAAGTTATAATTAAATGCGAAAGGAAGACGAAAGAACTGGTTCGTCTTTACCTCAAATTGATAAATCCTGTTACGCAGTCCGCCTGCTGCCAGCAAACCGGCTTCTACCGCGGAACCCATAATATTTTCATCACGCAGATCTATCAGCATCTGAAAATTTTTTTCATTGTCGGTTTTTAAAGAAAGACGTAAAGCCCTGGTGTTCTTTTCAACAAGTTTTATTTTCAGTGCCGGCTTGAGTGAATTATCCGGATATTCAAAATCAAAACTCACCTGCTTAAAAAGATTGGTGCTCATCACACGGTTTAGGCTTTCATCAATATCATTTTTTTTTACAGGAGATGAATTGCTTATAGTAACTTCTCTCAAAATTACATTTTCATTTGTACGTGTGTTTCCGTCTAATCTAAGCTCAGATATTTCACCTTTGTCAAATTCTATTTCAAGCGTGTCGCTATCATAATTAAAATAAAATTTAGTTATCTCCACCAGAGAAAAAGAATTTTTCCTCAGGAGTCCGAGAAGATCTTCATAAAAGTATTTGTATTCAATCGAGTTAGCTGCTTTGCCGGTATTTTCATTTTGAAAATTCATGATGGGAGCATCAAGGAAAGCGAAAGTATTATTTGTCTGTACACCCTTCAGGGCAGGAAACGTTACAAGATTATATTCAATTGTAGCAGTGATCTCATTTCGGCTGACCGTTGCGAAAACATCTTTGAAGCTTCCTGTCCTGTACAGCATCTTCAGATTTTTTTCAATTGAAATGTATTTCTCAAACGATTTATCTGTTAAGCCGAGAAGCTTCTCATTTAATGATTGGGAGCTGTAATTTGAATTAATTACAACTGTGGGATTAGTGACAAAATTGTTGAAGTATTTTGATTCAGAAAGTTCAAGGGAATCAATACCTGTAATTATTTTATCAATAAATTTTGAAGTTTCTTCCTTACCCTTTGAGATCAGATATGAAATATTCCGGTAATCCGTTGATGAAAATTTTTTAATATCCGGGGTAATAATTATATTTGCATCCTTAAGCTGGAGATTGTTAAGCTGTTGCATTGTAATTGAGAGTATCTGATCAGCAGTATTCAAAGGGTCATCGAGCTCCCGGTTAGACCTGAGCGGACTGGTTGAATTAACAACAATGGTGTAATCAGCTCCAAGTTGTTTTGCAACATCATTTGGAATGTTTGAAGTGAGACCACCGTCAACAAGTTTTTTCCCGTTAATTTCAATAGGGGAATACAGGAGCGGAAAAGTCAATGATGCTTTAATCGATTCACTCAGGTTGCCACTTGTCAACAATACTCTTTTACCTCTGTCAAGATCGGTAGCAACAGCAGTGAAAGATTTTTTTAATTCGGAAAAATCCTTTCTGACATGATAACGTGAATTAAGTATGAAGGAATTTATTTTTTCACTAAGATAATATCCGTTTGAAAGGGAAGAAGGCAGTAATACCGGCGTAATGCCGTCAAGAGGAATCGTAAGAAGACTTCTGTCCTGGATTTTTTTTTGTTCAAGAAATAAAGAAGTCCGCTGATATTTATTTGTAAGACTCAGCGCCCGATTCCAGTCGAAACCGGTCAGAATTTTTTCAATCTCAGAACTTGTATAACCGGAAGAATACAATCCACCTATCATGCTGCCGATGCTTGTTCCGACAACCATATCGATCCTTATGTTATTTTTTTCAAGTTCCTCAATGACTCCAAGCTGTGCGATTCCACGGGCTCCTCCTCCGCTTAAAACGAGAGCAATTTTTTTTCTTGAATAAAACTCAGGAAAAATGTTAAAATTATTTGTGTCAAGATTTGGATTTATAGTGAGATCCAATTTAATAGTATCTCTTTCTGAAACTTCGGAATTGTTTTGAGAAAAAGAAGTCCTGTCGCACAGAAAGATTAAAAAAGATATAAAACATATATTGCAAAGTAATTTCATTGAAAGATTTATAGTCAGGTTGATAAATCAATAATCTGATTCCACTACCAGATATTTTCTTTTTGAATATCCGATAAAGTATATAATAAGTCCTGTTACAAGTCCTGGATACATTGGTTCGATACCCAGCGGGTATTGTGGAGTTCCGTTCACAGAAAGAAATTGTCCGGTTAAAAAGCATATTAATGAAACCGAAGACGAAGCAATCATTGCAGCAAAAATATATTTAGAATGAACATGAAGTTTGGGAAAATAAGAAGTTACAACACTTATCAGCAATGCCGGTATTATCATTGTACCGACTGTATACCAGATATCTACAACTGAAGGAATGTAATAAGCGATCAGAAATGCAAAGACCGCACTTACGAAAAGTCCTGTACCACGATAAAGAAATTTTTCATCGTCAATATTCTTTATTCTTCCCAGAATATCACGGCTGAAGGAGGTAGAAGAAACAAAGATATATGAGTGAAGCGAAGACATTATTGTGGCAATCATTCCAACTAAAAAAACACTTTTGGCAATCGGCGGGAGGATCTTTTCGCCGAGAGCCGGAAAGGAATACATTGGCTCGGCAAGATCATTTCCGAAGAAAGCTTTTGAGTAAAGTCCGGTTATAGTTGTCATTGCGTCAAAGATAAACCAGAAAAAAAGTGAGATCAGAACACCTCTCTTAGGAGTTTTTTTATTCTTCACAGCATAACATCTCTGATAAAACACTGGGTCTATCAATGCCCATGCTCCGATAAAAAACCAGACAAAGAAATATTGAATTGTAATGCCGCCGGTTATGCTGAGATCCTGTGGCGGAAGTCTCGCTTCAAGAAATTCATACCCTCCAAGTATGTTAAAGCAAAATGGAAGTATGATGCCAAATCCGACAAACATCAGGATGAATTCAAAAATATTTACTCTTACGTCCGCGCGGAAACCACCTTTGAGGAGGTAGAGTATTGAAAGAGCAAGAGATACAATCATCGCATACATAATATTAAATCCGAAGATGAGCTTCATCAGTATTGCCATCATGAATAAATACGGAGCAGGCGTAGTAAGAAAGAAAATCAGTATTCCTCCGAAGATGCTGACCTTTTTCCCGTAAACTTTGTTTAATTTATCAGGGATCGTAAAAAGATGAACCTTCCTGACTTTATCAGCAAGGAAAAATGCGAAGATCGTTATGAAAACATAGAAGGGGAATGCGTAGAGAAGCCAGCCTGAAACACCATATTTATAAGTGAACTCTCCTATCCCAAGCACGCCGCCATAGAATGATGATACCAGCGTCGCCACGAAAGCCGGCAGTGTTAATGTTCTTCCGGCAATAATATAATCTTTTACAGAATTCTCAGATGTCTTTGTCTTGAATCCGATGACAAGAACTGCGACAAAATAAGAGATTACTATGAGGTAATCATTGGTTGATAAATTTAGTTTCAATACTATTCTTTATTAAATGAAATGCTTTTTAAATAACAAGAGTGAACCTTTCCTAAAAGAAATTGATATGTTTTCTGAGACTGATCTGTTCAATGTTCCTTCCCGGACTCCGAACTCAAGTGATTCGTTCTTCAGCGGAAATTCAAGTCCTTTTGTAATTATGTTTCGTGCCGACGGAAGAGCCATTAATGAAACTATTTCACCTTTCCTGTATTCAAAACTTATCTTCCGGTTAATAAATAAAATTTCAAACTCATCTGTGACAATTTTCAGAGTAAGTCTTTTGTGAAATTTTTTTAATATGCTGTAATTGTTAAGTGTGTGATCAGGTCTCATACTGATTGCTCCGAATACAATTACTTCTGAATAGCCGTTACTCTTGCAATAGTTAAGACACTTTTCAAAGTCTGTAGTTTCCTGTTCGCTGATACTGATTATCCTTGTCTTCTTCTTCTGAAAATAGCTAAGTGTCTTCTTTTTTACTGAATCAAGGTCACCGATGATCAGGTCAGGTACAATTTTTGTAGCTACCAACGCATTGGCTCCGCCGTCAGCAGCTATGACAAAACTATCTTTCCCTTTGAAATTATTAATTAGTCCTATTGGGGGGAGCTGTCCGTTGAGAAAAATCAGTGCACGCATTTAGTCATATTACTGCAATATTAATATTATAATTTTAAAATTATAGATAAAATTGTTTTTGGAAAATAAGAATTAAACTTATTAATGCCGGCGTTTGTAACTTAACATGTTTCTCAAACTTATCAGCTAAATAAAAATCACAATTAATATGAATAAACATACTCGCATGATTTTAATAATGATGTTAATAACCCTTTCTTATTGCAATCAGGGAATTGCACAGGGTGTAAATCTGGATGGTAAAAGTTACAAGAGCACGGCTACCGAGGTAAAGCAATTCGGGGCAGACTCCATACCTAAAGTAATTGATGCTGTAATTAATTTTAATGAAGGAAAGATCTCGGTTAACATAACCGATTACATTACAATAAAGGATGAAGAATATTATTCGGAAGTGGATGAGAGAAGAATGAGTGCTCTGACTGTAATGAATTTTTATTCAAGTTCTGCGGGGAGTTATTTTGGTGAAAATGTGGAGGTCGAATTTTCTGGAAGTGTTTTTGGTGATGTCAGTTTATCGGGAAATATTTCATTAAGATTTCCGGATAACAGGGAAGTAAAATTTTTGGTTATTGCCGAAGCCGGGAAGTAAGGTTTATTCTTTTGGTAGAGCGGATTTAAAAGGTTCACCTTTTAATCCGCTCTTGAGAAACCTTATGGTGTCATGATCGACGCAAAATTTAAATTATTGTTGAGAGTTATCAACAGGTCTGAAGCGTCAGTTATTCCGTCTCCGTTTACATCTGTCATAACATAACCGCTCACAAATGCAGACGCGTCATTTTTTATCGAGACCATATCAGCCGCATCTATCATTCCATCCCTGTTTGTATCTCCACTGAACATGCACCATTTATTCTGCACCAGTACCTGATTATCTCCAAATGCCTGTGTCGGGGAATTTGTAAAGTCATAACTAAGATTTGAATTATTTTCAATAGGCACCGGATTTCTGCTCCAGATCTCAATGGAATTTCTTTGACAAACATTTATATAAAAAATACCATTATTAACATTACAAAACGATAGTTTACAAGTAAAGTTAACTGAGTCCATGATGCCTGTGGCTGAATCAACTTTATGAAATGGTGCCGATGAACTTCTCAGATAAACTTTGATTGTATCCTTTGAATTTAACTGTCCGGTATTAACATTAAGATATCCCTGAGGTATTGCTATCAGAGTCATTCTTGTGTTTAATTCGACAGATGCCACCCATCCCTGATATTCTTCAAAATAATTGTCAAACCAAAATGAAAATATTTTGTTGTTGGAAATTGCGCTGCCAATGCCTGTTCCAATGTAACCGGGCACACCGAAAAGTTTTTTTTCAACAGGAAGTTGTTTCAGTTTAAATTTATGGTCTGATATAATTATATCCTGAAATGTAGTTCCTCCGTTTTCTGAATGAGATAAATAGACCTGAAAGGAATCATTTGTTGCAGTATTTCTTGTGTCAATGTAAGTGACATTTACTCCGCCAAAGTTGTCAATGCATAAGGCGGGAAACAATTGATATTTTAAATTTAATGTATCACTTTGATTGACCTTACTTTTGATACCCCAGCTTCCGCCGTTGTTTGAAGATGCATGAAGAACTATGTCGCAATTATCGAGTGCGGGATTTCCTGATGCTTTTTTTTCCGAAGCTGCTATGTAAAGGTAACCGTTTCTGTCTGAACCGGATTTATCAACTGCAATTACCGGAAGTCCGTTTAGCTTAACAAGATTTAAGTTTACACGGAAATCAAATGGAAGTGGATCTACCGGAATAGCGGTATCGCTTGAATCCCATGACAAACCGCCATTAGTAGATTTTGCAAATCCTATGTAGTCATTGGTTTCAGGAAGATATGGCCATATCACGTAAATTTCTCCGGAGACACCTACAGCGATTGATGCACCAATTCTTGAATTATAGCTTGGCGGACTTACTCTTTTTGCCACTGACCAGTTTGCACCACCGTTACTTGTAGCTGAGAAATAGACGCCCCTTCTCTCACTATAGACAATATAGCTTCTTCCGAAATATGGACTCGAAGGTGAATCATCTGTAACAGAAGTACACTTGTCTGCAGTGTCGACACCGGGGAGGTTAATATTAGGAGACCAATACTGGCCTGAGTTTGATGAATAACTAACACCTACTTTATTGTTGGCTGCAATATAGCAAATTATAAAATTTCCGTTTTTATCAATTACGATCGAAGGGTTTCCTACAGTTATAATGATCTGATTCTGCTGCGTTTTGATAGCTTGGGTTCCTGTCCAGTTAATGCCGGCATTTGTACTAATGTAAGCACCTGTTGTATAACCGCCCGGATAAACATCTGTTACAGCAGTACAAGCCATTACAGAAGGATTTAGTGGATGAGTGGCAATCTTTGTTTCAACCTGAACAACAGTATCAGGAAAAATTCTGAAGTTTTGTCCGACTGTAAAGTTTGGATTTTGTGCAGGGATTGTTTTTGGAATAAACAGGAAAAGGATCATGACCCAAAGTAATTTCTCTCTCATAATTGTATTTGTTTAAGATTAACAAATATTACAATCGATATAATTATGCTTTGGGGTCTTGATATTTTTCTAAAAAAATATCAGGAAATTATACAATTCGTACTTAATGGGAAGAACTTTTATATTCCTTTGGGGGAAATTATTG
>JAWXBH010000110.1:0-9758 GCA_034439935.1 bacterium | reverse complement strand
TGGAGCGTTTGGAGTGAATGGAGTTCGGTTACCTTACTTACATTACTTACCTAAACTTACCTCACAAAAACACTCCACACACTCCACACACTCAAACCACTCTACACACCACTACACACTCAACTCAAAATAAATGAATTGAATAAACTTTTAATGATTCTTACTTTGTCTAACAAAACATCAACCAACAGAAATTGAAGATTGCCGAAATGGCGGAACTGGTAGACGCACTGGACTCAAAATCCAGCGAGGGCAACTTCGTAAGGGTTCGACTCCCTTTTTCGGCACAATTTATAAATTAAATTTATACGTCAGGATAATTATTACCATATTCTAAGTTATTACTTTTTGCATATCTGAAAATTAAACATCACTAACAAAGGAGAAAAAACATGTGTGGTATCGTAGGTTATATCGGTAAAAGAAATTCGCTCAAAATAATCTTTGACGGATTGAAACGTCTGGAATACAGAGGTTATGACTCAGCCGGTGTCGCTGTTATCAATGACAGTAACGACATAAATTTTTACAAGAAAGCCGGGAAAGTCAAAGAACTTGAAAAGGAATTCAATGAAGAATTGCTTGAAGGTAAAGTTGGCATTGGTCACACACGCTGGGCTACGCACGGTGAACCGAATGATAACAATGCCCATCCTCATTTCGACATGGCTAAAAATATCTCGATTGTCCATAACGGGATAATTGAAAATTTTAAGACATTAAAAACAAAACTATCCTTAGAAGGCTTTACATTCAGTACTGACACCGATACTGAAGTCCTTGCCAATCTTATCGCATATCACTATAAACAGAAAGAGAATTTCGAGATCGCTGTAAGACTTGCTCTTACTGAAGTAGAAGGTACGTATGGACTTGCGGTGCTCAACAAAAGCGAACCCGATAAATTAATTATTGCCCGTATGGGAAGTCCCCTGATGTTTGGACTCGGTAAAGAAGAGATAATAGTTTCTTCAGATGCAGCCGCAATAGTTAATCACACAAAAAATGTGATCTATCTTGAAGACGGTGAAATGGCAATCCTGAAGAAAGACAGTTTTCAGATAAAGACAATTAAGGATGAAGACATTTACAGGGAAGTTCAGAAGATAGAGTATGACCTTGAAGAAATTGAAAAAGGCGGTTATGATCATTTTATGTTAAAGGAGATCTGCGAACAGCCTGAGGCAATACAGAATACTTACAGAGGAAGAATTAATTTCAATACCGGTGAAGTAAAACTTGGCGGTCTGGACAGTGTTAAAGACAAGCTCGTTAAAGCGAAAAGAATTATCATTACCGGCTGCGGAACAGCCTGGCACGCGGGACTTGTCGGTGAATACATGCTTGAACAATATTGCAGGATCCCTACTGAGGTTGAATACGCTTCGGAATTCAGATACCGAAATCCTATCATAGATTCAGATGATGTTGTAATTTTAATAAGTCAGAGCGGTGAAACTGCAGACACACGAGCCGCACTTCATGAGGCAAAAAGACTGGGAGCAACAACAATCGGAATTGTAAACGTTGTAGGAAGTACTATCGCCCGTGAAGTCGATGCAGGAACATACATTCACGCCGGACCTGAAATTGGTGTCGCGTCAACAAAGGCATTTACCTGTCAGCTTATGTCCCTTGCGCTGATCACATTGATGATCGCAAAAGCAAAAGGTACGATACCGGAAAATGAATTAAAGGAGATCGCTGCGGAATTGAAATTGCTGCCGGAGAAGATGAGACAGATAATTGAGAAAGGAAATGATTACAAATTCATAGCTGAAGAATTCAAAGATTCCAAAAATTTTTTATATCTCGGAAGAGGATTTAATTTTCCTGTAGCTCTTGAAGGTGCCTTAAAGCTTAAGGAAATTTCTTACATTCATGCCGAAGGCTATCCTGCCGCGGAAATGAAGCACGGTCCTATCGCGCTGATAGATGAGAATATGCCCGTTGTTTTCATTGCTCCAAAAGATGAAACTTACAATAAAATAATTTCCAATATTGAAGAAATAAAAGCAAGAAAAGGAAAGATCATTACTATTGCTAATGAAGATGACGATGAAATAAATAATTATTCAGACTATATTCTCAGAGTACCTAAAACAGTGACGATCTTTGCTCCGATACTTAACAGCATTCCGCTGCAGTTCCTGTCATACTATATCGCGACTGCGCGAAACTGTAATGTTGATCAGCCGAGAAATCTTGCAAAGAGCGTTACGGTGGAGTAACTTATTAAGTAATGATAAAGATATTAACTTATATAACCCCGGACTTACCGGGGTTTTGTTTTTATACCCGGATCTAATCCATATCATTTAAATTTTTATTTAAATAATTTTACAAAAAATTATGTACGATACCTCATAGCTTAAATCAGGAATATGTCCAAGATGCGGAAGTACTGAGGTTTATACCAATTCAAATCTTGCTCATCGTGGAGAAAGGACATCCATCTCAGTCTCAGGCTGGCGAAGGCTATATCTTTATGTGAACGTTTGTATTAAATGCGGTTTGTTTGAAGAATACATTCCTCAGGCTGAACTTGATGATAAGGATGCCATCGAAGTGATCACGAGCACCTGGGAAAAAATAAATAAATCTTAATTATAATATGAAAATTATACAAATTTTTTTATTCTTCATGCTCATTTGCATTTCAGTGATGAAAGCTGATGCAATGGATATTCGTGATCATGTTTCCCATACTGTTGCCTCTGTGCAGTGGACTGATAATCTCGGAGATAACCTTATCGAGATCATTGAAACAGAAGAAAGGTGGAATGGCGATAAGAGAACCAAAGAGCTTTTTGCGTATCACTATATCAATAACGCGGGTGAGAAAAAACAGTTGTGGAAAGTCTATGATTTCATTAAGGATTGTGAAGTTGATGTGACTCTTGATTACATTGACGGATCTTTGATGGTTACAGATCTGAATAATGACGGTATTTCCGAGACTATGTTCATGTATAGAATGTCCTGCAAAGGAGATGTAAGCAATGATGATGTGAAACTGATAATGCACGAAGGCACCAAGAAGTATGCGATACGCGGGTCAATGAATCTGATCATGAACGGTCAGTCACTGCAGCAGGGCTCAATGAAATTTGATAATGCTTTTGATAATGCTCCCGATAGCTTTCTTGATTTTGCAAAGGAACAATGGAATAAATTCAATACCGAAACCATCGGTAATTGAACAAAGTGAAATTTTCATATCATAAGATCCAATTCGGTTTTTTTTTAGTATCGGTATTTTCTTTAATATATATTTCCGGATGTTCTTCTTCGGCAAGTGATGATAATACCGAATCTGATATTAAGGAAGCTCAGACGATATATGAGTCTGAGATTGCAGGCAATACAATTCTCAGCTTCGCAGAAACCGAGCAGCAAAACCCAATGTACTCTCCGGAAGTGGATTCAACTTTTCTGTACTGGCTCAATAATGATCTGCTTCTCATTCAAGGTTCAACCAAATGTAACATCTTCGTGCTGAATGTCCTGAACAGAGCAGGCTTTAAAACTCCTAAGATCAATGCTCTTTGCAGGGATCTTTTTGATACTGTTAATTTTAATGACATAATTCCGATGATATCAATGAACGATATATCCACTGCAGTAAAGGGAGATCTGGTAATCTGGAGCTATCACGTGATAATTTTTGAATCTTTAAAAAAGGTAAAGGATGATTTATATGTTGTCGGATGGTGGGCAGGAACAAGGCAGCAGGATAATGGAGATAATATTGTAAATAATGTTTGCCACGGTAAATACAGGCTTGAAGGCGAGTATATAGTCAGAAGACCTGTGAAGAAGAATTAAAACTTAACTGCTTTTGAGAGATTTTAAGACAGTTCCTAAAAAATCAACCTGCACTTTCAGATCCTCTAATGATTTATTATTCATCACTACAAAATCCGACATAGACATTTTCTGTTTTTCATCTATCTGAAATTTCATCAGATGATTTATTTCATTATTGCTTGCTTCATCTCTCAGCATAAGGCGGTTAACACGGTTCTTCTTATTTGAATAAACAGTAATTACAAAATCCATTTTCTTATTGAACCCGCTTTCAAACATCAAAGCAGATTCAATTATAACAATATCAAATTTACTTTTTCTTGATTCCTTCATCAGGTAGTCTATTACAACAGGATGAACTATCTTATTAATTTTCAGATAATTTTTACGGTTCAAAAAAATTTCTTCTTTTAGTTTAAAAAGGTTGATCTTGTTTTTATAATTAAGAATATCTTTCCCAAAAACTTTTACAATCTCCGAAGCAAGTTTCTTATCAGTGAGATAAAGTTTTTTCGCGATGAGATCTGAATAGAACACCTTAAAACCACGTTTAGCAAGCATTTTACACACTTCAGTTTTACCGGCACCAATTCCTCCGGTAATCCCGATGATCAGTTTTCCTTTTTTAACCATTAATTTCTTTTTGTTTGGACAATGTATATAATTTATTTTGCGAAAGCAATTGACCTTCTCTCTCTAATGACATTAACCTTTATCTGTCCCGGATATTCCATTTCTTCTTGGATCTTCTTCGCAATGTCCGCTGCAAGCTGATCCTGGAGTGTATCATTGATCCTTTCCTGTTCAACTATGACTCTGACTTCCCTTCCCGCCTGTATTGCAAATGTATTTGCGACTCCTTCAAATGAATTACCTATTCCCTCAAGCTTTTCAAGTCTCTTTGAATATGCTTCTACAGATTCTCTTCTCGCTCCCGGTCTTGCGCCGCTGATAGAATCAGCCGCCTGTACCAATATTGATATCGGATGCTCCATCGGCATTTCGTCGTGATGTGCTCCAATTGCATTACATATTATCGCGTGCTCTTTGCATCTTCTGGCAACCTCATATCCAAGTATCGCGTGCGGACCTTCAATATTTCTGTCAATCGTTTTTCCCATATCATGAAGCAATCCAGCTCTCTTAGCCATTTGTGCATCAAGCCCAAGCTCCGCTGCCATTATTCCGGCAAGATGTCCCACTTCAATTGAATGATTGAGTACATTCTGTCCGTAGCTTGATCTGAACTTCATTCTCCCTATCAATGTAATTATATCCCGATGAACCCCCTGAATTCCCATTTCAATCAGCGTATTCTCACCAACACGTATTATCTCTTCAACAAGCTCTTTCTGTGTTTTCTCTACAACTTCCTCTATCCTTGCAGGGTGGATCCTTCCATCAGCAATTAATCTTTCCATAGCAACTCTTGCTACTTCCCTTCTAAACGGATCAAATCCTGATATGATGATCGCTTCAGGAGTATCATCAACAATTATATCCACTCCGGTCGCTGCTTCGAATGCTCTGATGTTCCTGCCTTCCTTTCCTATGATCCTTCCCTTTAGCTCATCCGAATTTATCTGCAGCACACTTACTGTTGTTTCAACAGAGTGATCCGATGCAGTTCTCTGTATCGCCTGTATTACAATGTTTTTTGAGATCTTGTTCGAGTCAAGTTTTGTTTCTTCCCTTACCTCCTGTATCTTTTGAGCAGCTTCAAGCTTTGCCTCGTTAATAAGACTTTCATACAATATTTTCTTTGCTTCTTCTTCGCTCAGACCGGAAATCCTGTGCAGCTTTACCTTCTGCTCTTCAAGAATTTCAGAATACTCTTCAATAATTTTTTCGGCTTTATTATTTTTAGCTGTTACCTCATTAAATTTTAATTCAAATTCTTCCGCGGTTTTTTTTACAACTCCCTGTGCTTTGTGAATTTCTGATCTTTCTTTCTCAACTAATTCTTTCTCATGCTTCAATTTCTTTTCATCCTCGACCACACTTTTTTCTCTTTCCTTGGTTTCTTCATCAAACTTCTGCTTTCTCCTGTAAAACTCGTCCTTGACTTCAAGCAGCTTTTCCTTCTTCAAATTCTGAGAAGCTTTCTCTGCATCTGCGAGAATTTCTCTTGACCTTTTTTCAGCAGTAGTGATCCTTTCTTTTGAAAGAAAATCCGCATCTGAAAGAATCTTCTTTGCTACATTTTCTGAACCGTCTATTTTTATTTTATTGGCTCTTGTATTTATGTACCAGCCCAGGAAAAATGTCAAAAGACATAGCGCCACCAATATGGGAAGCAGTATGTATAATTCTAAATTCATAATTTTTTATCCTTCTGTATCATTGGTTATAATTAATAATATATTTATGTGTAAATGTCTTAGTCTAAATTCAAAAAACTTTAAATAAAAAAACCGCAGCAGACTGAATAATAGTACAAAGGTTAATAAAAAACCTTTTTCCTATAAACGGTGGGGGGTGCCAGAATGTCGTTTGCTTCCTCTGATCACTATTCGGCTTTTCAGCTTCAGTAAAATTTCCGTAAACGGAATGAGGCCTGTAATTGACATTAGTCCTGAGCTTTCCTCCCATATAGCTAAACCTGTTGGTTTTTTATAATGTTTGACTATTGTCTGTGCGGTTTTTATAAACCTAGACTCTATTTAAAGAACATTTAACGCTTCAATTCACAAATTCTCATCTATCAGTTCGGAAAGAGATTTTACTTTTGTGCTTAACTCTTCAAGCACATTTGAATAATCTTTCTCCAGATCAATTTTGTTGTCCTTCTCTTTGAAATACTCCTCGGCGATATTAAGTGCCGATACAACTGCTATGGTCTCCTCGGATTGATTGGGTGATTCATTGTTGATGCGGTTCATTATTCCGTCAAGATAGTCGGATATTCTCTCTACCTTCTCGGAATTTTCACCCTGAAGATTGTACTCACTATTGAAAATTTTAACCCTGATCTCTTTCTGACTCATTTCTTATCAATCAATAGATGAATTAATATAACTTGTGAATTTAAAAATTTAATAGCCAAACAATTATTTTCTCCTAGTATTTTTCACCTTCGTCGTATTGTTCAAGGTGTGTGTCTATCCGGGTAATTAACTCCTGGATCCTTGTTTTCACGTTGTCTTTGTCTTTAATTGGAATTTTGTTGTATGCCGAATTTAAAACGGAGTTCTTTAGATCTGAGATCTCCTTGTCTTTATTTATTAATTCGGTATTTAATTTTGTATGCTGTAATTTTAATTCAGATATTTTTATGTTTAAGTTTTTAATGTTTTCCTTTAGTAAAATGTTCTCATTTTTTAAGTCCTTAATTTTTGAAATTAATAATTTAACTCTTGATAAAAGATCTTCAAATGAGATCCTTACAAGGTTTTTTTGCTCTTTAAAATAATCTTTAGTGTTAATATCGCTGTCCTTTTGACTCATTTGATTTCTGTTTCAAATTGAAACTTCAAACTATTATTCAGAAAACAGGTTAAACTCTTATTTTTGCTTCCAGATTCTTTTCAAGACTTCCGATTATCCTGTTCATTACTTTTCCTGTGGCATCATCGGTAAGAGTCTTTTCATTTGATGAAAATTCCAGCGTAATACCAATGCTTTTCTTACTTTCACCAATTTTATCGTCTTCATAAATATCAAAAAGCTTCATATTCTTCAAAAGTCCGCTCCCACTCTTCTTTACCGTTTCCTCGATCTTATCATAC
The DNA here is from genome assembly GCA_034439935.1 of bacterium. Classification (GTDB taxonomy): domain Bacteria; phylum Bacteroidota; class Ignavibacteria; order Tepidaquicellales; family Tepidaquicellaceae; genus JAGPCH01. The sequence goes on along the minus strand of JAWXBH010000110.1, from coordinate 2,220 downwards.
ATTACTCCTTTATCCACTACCACCGCAAGATCTCTCTTCACAGAAGGGTATTTCGGAATTTCACTAAAACTCTTTATGATCTTTTGAGAATGTCTGAATAATTTATCTGTATAGATTTCAGCTAAATAGACCTCGTTCTCTATATCAAATTCTTTTAACAAAGAGTTAGGTGCTATATATATAATGCCTGTTAACTCTTTATCTATACTTATCTCTATCGTACGTCCTGTGGAATCTTTGTCATTATAGTAAATTAATGCAAAATTTTCAAGATTCAATTTATACAAAAGCATTTCCACCTCACCTTTGATATCAAAAATGTCAAACGACTTTTCGCCTCCGTAAATCAATTCGGTGTCCTTCTTACCGCTCAGACAAATAATTATCCGCTCCTCTTCTCTGAACTTTTTTCCGTTATCAGAAAATACACGTCCTGATTCAAAAAGCTTAAGAGAAACATCTTTTCCGTTATTATTAATATTGTTTCTCACAACGTTCATCATTCCGGAAATGAGACTTGTTCTCATCGAATTCATTTCAGTCGAAACTGTATTTTCCAGTTTTACATAACCTGTCGTCTGATCTTTAATTTTATTCGCGTCTGTTAATGGAATGGTAAGTATCTGATTGAATCCTCTTCCTATAAGATAATTTGTGATTTCACTGTTGAATTTTACTGTTGTATTTTTATAAATATCAGAAGCATCGGCGCTCACTGTGAAGCTGTTAACTCCCTGCACATTGTCATAACCGTACAATCTAAGCACCTCTTCAATCAGGTCAGCTTCTCTGGTAATGTCAAGTCGTCTGAATTCAGGGATTTCAAATATTAACCTGTCTTCTTCTTTTCTCAAAAATTTGATTTCAATTTTACCGAGAATATCTATCGTATCGTTTTCATTGATCTCCATTCCAATAAGTTCATTTGCCTTTAAAACGCGTAAACCAACTTCGTTTTTTTGAAACTGTTCAGGGTAAACATCACACAGCTCTTTTGAGATCTCACCGCCGGCAACTTCCTGTATCAACTGTGCGGCACGCAGCGATGAATATTTTACATTATCAATATCGACACCCCTCTCAAATCTCTGAGATGCATCTGTCTGAAGGTTCAGACGTTTTGAAGTTTTTCTTACTGAAACAGGATTGAAGTATGCTGACTCAAGAAGAATATTTTTTGTTGCAGATGTTACTTCTGAATTTTCACCACCCATTATGCCTGCGATTCCAATATATCCTTCACCATCACATACCATCAATGAATCCGAACTAAGAACTCTTTCCTTTGAATCCAGAGTTATAAATTTTTCTCCATCCTTAGCTGTCTTTACAATGATCTTCTTTCCGCGCATCTTATCATAATCAAATGCATGCATCGGCTGCCCTGTTTCAAACATTACAAAATTCGTTACATCGACAATATTGTTTATTGGTCTCAATCCAATAGCTTTTAATCTGACCTTGAGCCAATCCGGAGATTCTTTTACTTCAATATTGCTGATGATCCGTCCAGTAAACCTGTTACATAGTTCATTACTTTCAACCTGAATATCGATCAGGTCCGAAGTAGGAGTATTTGATTCGCTGATTTTAATTTCCGGAATGGAAATTTTTTTATCATATAATGCGGCAACTTCCCTGGCTGTTCCGATGTGTGAGAAGAGATCTCCACGGTTCGGTGTAATACCAATTTCAAAAACATAATCATTCGCTTTTATATGCTCGGAGAATTTCTCACCAACGATTGCATTCGCTTCAAGCACAAGTATTCCTTCATGTTTGTCCGACATGTTGAGTTCTTTTTCAGAGCAAATCATTCCTTCTGAAAGCTGTCCTCTGATCTTCGATCTTTTTATCTCAAAGCCGCCATTAGGAATGATGGCTTTCTCAAGTGCAACACAGACCTTCTGACCTTTTTCAACATTAGCCGCACCGCAGACAATGCTGAGGATCTTATCACCAACATTCACTTTGCACAGACTCAATTTATCGGCATCGGGATGCTTTTCTTTTTCAATTACTTCACCCACAACAAACTTATCAAATATCCTTCCATGGTCTTCAATACCTTCTATATCAAGACCCACACTTACCATTTTATCTGAAAGTGAGGCAATTGAATCGGGCTTTAAATCTACAATGTAATCCCTGAGCCAGTTTAAACTTATTTTCATAAGTTATGAATATACTTAATTGAACTAGGAGATTAAATACAGAATA
>JAWXBH010000109.1:0-20764 GCA_034439935.1 bacterium | reverse complement strand
CTCCCTCTTGTCGCCATTGCTCTGAATTTCTTATCGGCAATTTCTCACAGGCGGGTTCTTTTTAAAAACAATAATGATTATCCTGTTTGCTGATTAATTTTAAACCTTTAAGTGTTGATGAAAATTATTTTGGACGGCACTAATAACCACTATTTTTAAAATTTTTTCTGAAGTTGATTTACTTATTAAAAATATATAATTAATTTAAATTGTCACAATAATATTTTCTAATCAAACATCCGGAAGGAGTAAAATGTAATGGTAAGAATTACAATTTTTATCTGTTTAATCTTTACAACTTTTTTAAGCACACTTTTTGCGTCACCACGAATCAGCTTTGAGCAATTGATGATCAACGCGGAAAAGGATCCACAGATGACAGTCGAAGCAAGGGCTAAAGCCCTGTCACTCAGCTTTCCCATAAATATCCTCTCCGCAGACAACATCATTATCGACATCAAAGCACTCGAAGACGGCAGACCGGTCTACGCAGTAATAACTGATTTCGCAAATCCTTACAATGGAGGATACACTGCTTTTTATGAAGAGCTTTCATCGGTAATCAGTTTTTCAAATTCAAAGGTCATGTATGCTGACGGAAGGGTCATTGATAATACACAAGGTAAGTTCAGTCCCACGCCAACTGACAGCCGCGCCGCTGTTAAGGTACTCATTATTACTGAGTCGACCACTGACAGGGTGTATATTTTCAGAGCTGACAACGGCGATTTTATCGATACTGCTTTCATTCCTTCCACAAGACCACAACTTCAGACACCAAAGCACGCAATTCAGCATTATGACGGAAAGAGTATTCTGGTTTCCGATCAGATCAGTGATGTTGTGCAGAGGTTCAATAAAAACGGGACATACTCAGGATTTTATGCTCCGTCAGGTGGTGTTAATAACGCGATACTGGATAACATAAGAGGAATCAGATACAGACCTAACAATAACCTTCTGGTAACTGTAGGAAGCGGAGCAAGTACAAATACTATTCAGCAGTTCGATCCTTCGGGAGCTTCACTTGGCAGCTTTATCACCGGCAATGTGACCAGTCCGTTTGATATCATGATCAGAGCTAACGATATACTTGTATCAAACTTCTCCGGAACACAAAGAGTAAGCAAGTTTGATCTTAACGGAGTTTTCATTTCATCTTTTTATACAGGATCAAATTTTTCACTTTCACAACAGATGTATGAAATTCCAAATGGAAATGTCGCGGTTGCATCATTCAGCACACCGTCCGGCATTGCGATACTTGATGGTAACGGAGTATTCCAGAAATTATTGACGGGTATCACGGGTAACAGAGGTGTATACCTACTCGGTAACGGTAATTTCCTTACAACCAATGGCGCGGGAGCGCACGAGATAGATTCATCAACAGGAGCGTTAGTGAGAACTGTTCTTGCAAGTACAAACTTTCAGTATATCGGTGAATATTCAATGCCGGAGCCTACTGTGAAGCTGACAATCAATTATGAAGCCTGTACGATCGTTGATTCAATTAAAGTCGAGTTAAGAAACAGTGTTTCTCCTTACGGATTGATTCAATCCAATCCAGGACTCGGCGGAATATCTGTTCCGCAAATGATAGAGTTTTCGGCAGCATCAAACGGTGTTCCTTATTATCTGTTAGTCAGGCAGAGAGGATCAATAGCAGTATGGAGCGGAAGCACTCCATCATTCTCGGGAAATTATATGAATTATAATTTCACATATACAGCGGCTCAGGCATTTGGCGGTAATCAGGTTTTAACCGGAGGTAAATGGTCGCTTTATACAGGAGATGCAAATCAGGATGAGATCGTAGATGTTAGTGACGTAGTTGCTATTTACAACGATGGTGTTAATTTTGTCGGAGGATATGTACCGACTGATCTTAACTGTGATGATTTTGTTGATGTATCTGATCTTACCGTCGCTTATAATAACAGTATCAATAGTGTAAGTGTGATAGCGCCTTAGTCAGTTAATAGTTAGATTTATTATTCTACATCAAAATCATAAATCTAAATCATAGATCTAAAATCTGAAATAGTTTCAGCTCCGGTTACTTTCAAAAGCAGCCGGAGCTGTTTTATTATTTAAGATCTTTTCTGATCATAATCTTATTATCATTGATCTCAAACTTATTTAATTTGAAATCCTTTATAAACTCCATGCCTTTGATCAAAGGATTATAATTTCCGAGCATATAGTTAAGCAGAAAGTCCGGAAGACAAACATTGAATATTCTGCATTTCTCAATTTTGAAGATAAGGTTTGTATCTTCAGTCTGCAAAATCCTCAGCACCAGAAGAAAATCTGTATTGAGCTGATTTGAGTGTCCTTCAATGCGGATCAGGTTATTTTCAAATGAGATATTCTTTACCAGAACTTTATTATCTGTTGATCTCTCAATATAATTTTTCAAATCGGTTGCCGAAATTTCCAGTGAATTAATTTCAAGACCCTTCATTGATAAAATATCCATGCTGTTAAATCTAAGCAGCGATTGCATTGCATAGTCAAGCTCCGTAATATCGATCCCAAATTTATTTACCTTTAGTCCTGTCTCTTTAAAAGAAAAATCTCCAAACTCTGCTTCCTCCGTAAAGATTTTTATTGATTTGATGTTGCCCGAGAGTGCGCTTACGGTGTCATTAAAAATAATATCATAACTGAAACCGTTCTTTGTCCGGAGATATTTTTTTAAGAAATTTTCGAACGAAGAAAAGATCCTGGTTTTTAAAAGATCTGTGTTTACTGAAGTATCAACTGTAACATCAGGTTTGAACAATACAAGTTCATTACCGTCCTGCATACGGACTCGGTCAAACGTTTTGAATATTCCGGAAAGCCTCGATGTGTCACTCATCAGTCCGTCAGTGATAGTGGTCCTTTTGTTATCCAGACTTTCAGAGACACCGGTCTTCACCACAACATAGTCAGTGAACAATGGAAAGCCGCTTAAACCAAGAATGGTCAAAGGGCAATCCTTTATCTTTGCATAATACTTTAATGTCGAATTGTTAAAATTCTGTTCGTCCGGTATAACACGAAGCACGGACCTTTCCTTTTTATTTTTTATTCTGTCTTCTTCAATAAGATCCAAAACTTTCAGATTGTAATTTTCAAATTTTACCGGAGCCATTTCAGACAGAACAGGTGTATCAAATACCGGTATCGAGTAGTTTATCTTTATGCCGGAAAACGAAATGATCAGATACTGCAGTAACCCGACAAATATAAAAAGAGAAACGTAAAACTTTCTTTTACCTGTTAAAGAATCGCTGAATATGATCCCCGAGAACAGCAGAGTCATCGGGATCAGAAGTGAAATTGAAAATCTCGGTGCCTTTATTTTTATAAGAGTGATAATTATGTAACTTCCTATCAGCCAGAACAGGAGGAAGTAATTAAGACGAGCTTTTTTTCTAATGAGGAATAAAATTATGCTTGCGACAAAAAGTATCGCGATAAGAAAAGATATCTGCTGCGGAATAATTCTGAAATAATAAAAAACAGACTGCAGCAATGTAAGATCTGACCTTCCCAGTTCACCCGACCTTGTTGAAAAGATCATTATGAGATTCTTCAAATACCACGGTAGGGAAATAACCAGAGAAATAAATATTGTAAGCAGAAAATCAGAGACAACTCTTAGCTTGTGATCTTTTATTTTCATACCCTGAAACACAAAGAACAATAACGGCGGTATCAGAAAAAAAATGAAGGACCATTTTATCAGCATTCCGCAGCCTAATGATATTCCGGCGAGTATGCAATAAGCGGGCTTGGTAAAATTTTCTGTCCTGAGCAAAAGATAAGCTGATATTGCTACAAGTGCGGCGAGCGGAAGATCCAGCATATAGTCTCTCGAATATTCCATTACGATCGGATACATGGAAATGCAAAAAGCACCGAATAGTCCTGCAGACTTATTATAGAGTCTGCTTCCTAATAAATAAACCGCGCATACAAGGAGTATAAGAAAAAAATTGATCTCAATAAGACCTGTCAGCTCATCTGTCCCCAGCAAATAATAAAAAGGAACAGAGACATAGTACACCAGCGGAGGATAGTACCAGGATATACCAAGCATCTTATTAATAAAGGAAGAACCGGAAATATTTTCAGCAAAGGTTTTGTATGCATCCACTGACAGCGAAAGGTGGATCGAGGAATCCCAATGAATCGGTTTATGCCCGCAATTATACCAGATCAGATTGGTGAGAATTAAGAATACGATCAGAAGCAGCAGCAGAAATTTATGTTTGTGTATTGTGAAATTCTTCATTCACTATTTTGACAGATGACGTGGTTTGAATTTGACTGCGAATAAATTAAGCAAATATAAAAATACAATCAGACTAATTATTTTTGTCATAAACATTGCTGCCCAAAAAATTTTTATCAACATTTAAATAATCTTAAAAAAATCAACAATTAGGGTAATCATTATCATTCTTAAAAAAGAACCCGCCTGTGGGAAATTGCCGATAAAAAAATTCAGGGCAATGGCGGCAGGCGGAGTAACGGTCTATGTTGCTCTCGCTCCAAAATGAACAGAGCAGGGAAAACCTCGAAGGTACTGTGTTAAGATGCAACACCAATCAACATATCGTATGTTGATTTAAAATATTAAGCTATAAAAATCTTTTCTTAGTGTCTCGTATGTTAAGTTTGATATTTTTTTTGGACGGAGGTGCTAAGATCTGCACTATACACCGTTAATGAAAAGACAGTTGGTTATTTGGTGTGACAGTTAATGGTTAAGGGCTCTAATGTCTGTAATACTTATTAAGGAGGCAAATTAACATACAGTGGCATTCGTCACAATCCAGAATATGTTTCGAGCAACAGTTTGAGCTCGGGCATGGAAGGTTTCGGCGCGTCTTCAGCAAGTATCTCACCGCGCGGTCCGATTAAAATAAATCTCGGTATACCTCCGATCACGTAATCTTTCATAAATCCGGTTTCAGCTCCCGGTGAGTTTATCTGCACTCCGGGCATATCATTTTCTGAAACCATCTTCTTCCATTTTACAGTATCCTCATCTATGCTGACACCAAGGAAGACAATGTTCCTATCTTTATACTCTTTTGCAATTGTCTTCATATAAGGTGCTTCATATAAGCACGGCTTGCACCATGTAGCCCACACGTCAATGTAAATATATTTTCCTCTGTACTCCGACAGAGAATGCTTTACACCGTTAACATCGGGATAGGTAAAATCCGGAGCCGGATTACCTTTTGTGATATGCGAACGTTTTTCTTTTACCGAGAGAATTTCTTTTTTGAGAGAATCATTGGCTGCGGTTTTTGTATATTCATCCATTACTTCCTTATACCAATTCATCTCAAGATACTTACCATTTTTCTTAAGCATATCATAAAGCACTATGTCTCTGGTTGCTGCATTTGTAAAAGTGACCTTGTAGATATCATACTTTTGCCTGAATTCCTCTTCAGGTGAGATATTAATTCCCGGATTATTTTTTGCAAGCATATAATCCGCGTAAGAAGATATAAGCATCATGTAAGCGGGATTGTTTAGCTCTTCAGTGCTGTTCATCGGTATCTCTTTCATAAAGCTGAAATAATTTTCATCCGGTGCAAAGTAATTTGCAGCTCCGGGTTTATCCGCAGTATGAACCTTTGCAAAGTTGATCTTCAGCCGGTCATAGAGATACTCATTATTCTTCTTTTCCGATTCCTTAAAGCCATTTGGAATGAACCTGTTGCCGGAAGGAATGTTGTTTATGATCTGTTCCATGTTTTTTTTGTAGCCGTCTATCAGGGGTGAAAATTCAGACCACTTTGAGTTCAGCTTGTTGCTGTATTCAATGTTAAAATTCAGATTAACAAGATTTTTTTTAATGACATATTCATTGAGCTCTGCCCCGTTACCTGAAAGCTTATATGAATTTGCAAAATCCTTTGCATCAAATGAAATGCTTAGGTCATAACTTTTGTCAAGCATTAGTATCGTTTCCTGTGTCTTTGTAGAAATCACAAATCCTCTCTTATTAACTTCCGTCTTTCCTATGGTATCGATCCTAATTCCGTCTCCGAAAATGAGCGTGTACGCTGTGAGTGTGTCAGGCTTTAACTTTTTTACAAAGCTGCCATCATTAAGTCTGACCGTATCGGTTGCCGCTCCCGTTACATTCTTTCTCAGCAGGATGAAATTTCCGGAAACGTTTTCTATCTTTCCTTTCAACACTGCTTCAACAGGATTTACAGGTTCCTCCTGACTGCATGAACTAATGGTAAGCAGTGCTGCGGCTATTATTACAAAATTAAAAATATGAATTGATATTTTTTTATTTAATTTGATCATACTATTTTATTAAGATCAGCTTTCGGCAAGAAGGGTTTTGTTTTCAATAGCAAACTTAACAAGACTGTGGCTTCCCTTAAGATCAAGCTTACTGCTGATGTTCGCGCGGTGATTTTCAATTGTCCTCGGACTTAGAAATAAAACGTTAGCTATCTCTTTGCTTGTTTTGTTTTCGGAAATGAACTTGAGCACCTTCTTTTCAGTAATGGTAAGATTTTGAAGGTTTGGGTTATTGTCGCGAAGCACATTCAACTTTTTTCTTCTGTTGATAAGGAAGTTAGATACCGACGGGCTTATATAATAATTATCATTCATTACAGTGTGGATGCATTCTATGATATCATTGACAGCGGAATCTTTCAGCACATACCCTTTTATTCCAAGATTCATTGCTTCGTCAAAGATATCCTCCTCGGCATACATCGTCAGAAAAATGACTTTCGTCTCCTGCTGATTTAAATTTTTTAAAACCTGCAGACCGGTTAAACCCGGCATGTCAATATCCAGTATGGCTATATCGGGCTTGAGCTCTTCGATATGCTCAAGAGCTTTTTTGCCGTTATCACTTTCGCCGATGATCCGTATCGTATCTTCAGATTCTATCAGCTGACGCAGACCGCTCCTGAATATGGGATGATCATCGGCAATTGTAATTTTTATTTCGTTGCCCATAGCTGATTAGCAAAATGAATTTGATTTATACAAAAATAACTAAGTAATTTATTTATTGCACGTTATATTGATATTGAGGGTAATATTTTTTAAGTTGATGAAAAATATTTCATATGAAGCTTACATACAAAAATTCATCAAAGATCACAGTCACAGCCGCAACTCTTGAAGAGATCGAAAAGCTTATTGCTGATCTTGTTGTTCAGGGATGGCATTCAGAAAGCAATCCTGTGCAAAATCCCGATTCAAGCTATACAGTCGTAATGGTCAAAGACTCCTGACCGAAACTCAAATTCATTTTAAAGTTGCGGTTGTTATTTTCAGATGGAGATCTGAATGGTCAGTTCCGTGCCTTCGCCCGGTGAGGATTTTATGGAGAGTTTTCCTTCAAATAATTTGATTCGTTCCGACATTCCTTTTAATCCGAATCCATGCTTTCCCGCGTCAGCTTTTACTTTCTCGGTATCAAAGCCGACACCGTTATCCGAGATCAGTATTGATAACTCATCATCACCTTTGTTAATGCTCAGTATGACTTCATCTGCTTTTGAATGCTTTACAATATTATTCACGCATTCCTGTATGATCCTATATAAATTGATCTCTGCATCCGGTGCGAGAACTTTATCAATATCATCAATGCTGCTTGTGAAAACTATATCAGTGGATTTTGCTACCCTGTCCATGATGGACTGTATCGCTTTGGATAAGCCGAGACGCTCGATCTGGTAAGGATGCAGCGAGTATGAGATCTCTCTTACATCTTTAAGCGTTTCGGTAATGATCTCGGAAACTTCATTGATGTTGTTCATAATGAACTCCTTGTCATCAGGTTTTTTGACGCTCAATAGCAATTTGTTTTTTGTAATAAGCAGATCATGCCCGATGCTGTCATGAAGTTCTGCTGCAATATTCTTCCTATCCGTTTCCTGAACGTCGATCAGCCGCTTTGTGAATTCTTCCTGCGCCTTTTTTTCTTTCCGTATCTTGTTCAGCTTGTTCTGATACACAGTGCCGGCTCCGGAGGCAAGAAGCAGTCCTCCCAAAACCTTAAACCATCCTGTCTTCCAGAACGGGGGAGTAATGCTTATCTTTAGCGATGTCCCTTCTTCATTCCAGATTTGATCATTATTGGATGCCCTAGCTCTGAAAATGTATTCACCCGGATTGAGATTAGTATATGTTACAAATCTTCTGCTGCCCGAATAAACCCAATCCTTATCAAATCCTTCCATCTGATAAGCGTATTGATTGTTAAGCGGAATGTTATAATCAAGCGCTGCGATCTCAAAGGAAAAAACACTTTCGCGGTAAGATAATGTAAGCTCCTTTTCAACTATGATATTCTTCTTCAACGGCGAATCTCCGGTACCGATTCCAACCGGCTTGTTGAATATCTGGAATTCGGAAATTACTACAGTAGGTATATTCATGTTGTCCTTTATCTCATCAGGATCAAAAATATTAAATCCGTTAATACCTCCGAATGCAACTTCACCTGTACTTAATTTCAGATAAGCACCCTGATTGAATTCATTGCTTTGAAATCCGTCACTCATTTCATAATTCCGGAATTTCCCTGTTGCTAAATTAAGCTTCGAGATACCATTGTTTGTGCTTAACCAAAGATCCTTATTTTCATCTTCTGCAATTCCGTTAATTGAATTATTAGGCAGTCCTTCATTTTGTGAATATCTGACAAAACTTTGTGTCTGCTTATCCAGCATACAAAGACCCGCATCAATTGTTCCTATCCACAGATCTCCGTTATCATCTCCGCAAATTGAAAGGATGCAGTTACTGCTGAGACTGGTGCTGTCCCCGGGCATATTTTTAAAACCTGAAATTTTTCCACTCATATCAATTTTGCAAAGTCCATCGTTATCTGTTCCTACCCATACTGTATTTTCTTCATCGGTATAGATCGTCCTGATGCGGTTGGAGTAAATATGTTTTCCTGAATTTCCGTTTGAATAATTTTCAAATTTATTTTTTTCAATATCATAGCTGTCCATTCCTCCTCCCCCCGTTCCTATCCAGAGTAAACCTGTCTTGTCAATTGTAACTGAAAATATCGTATCATTGCATAACGAATTTTTGCCCGAAGGATCATGCCTGAAATGAAAAAATTTATTTTTAACTCTGTCAAACTTATTCAATCCGCCGCCCGATGTTCCTATCCAAAGATCTTTGTTCCTATCTTCAGCAATCCCGGCAACATTATTCATGCTCAGACTCTCCGCGTCATTCGCATCGTGCATGTAGCAAACAAACCTGCCTGTTTTTTTTTCTAGCTTGTTAAGTCCTCCGTCCATCGACCCTATCCAGAGATCACCCGATGAGTCTTCACAAAAGCAGTTGATGTTATCGCTGCTGATACAATTCTCATTCCCGCCTTCAAATTTATAATGCCTGATCTTTTTCGTACTGCTGTTGATCTTATTTACTCCTCCGCCAAAAGTCCCGCACCAGATGATCCCTGACCTGTCTTCATAAATGCACATCACAGAATTGTTGCTTATGCTTCGTAAATTTTCTTTCTTATTCCGGTAGTCCGTAAATTCCTTTTTTTCAATGTTGTATAAATTCAAGCCGCCTTCTTTTGTAGCGATCCATAAATTATTCTTACTGTCCTTATATACCTGTGAAACAAGATCATCACTCAGACTGTTTTTATTAAAAGGATCGGCAAAGAAATGCTCTGCTGTTTTCAGATCAATATCGGTTATGTAAAATCCGTTATTTGTACTGATAAATATTTTATCTTCATATCCGGAAATCGAATTTATCCTCCTGTCACTCACATCATCACTGTCTGTATATTCGTACTTGACAAACTCACATTGTTCTTTGTCCAGAATATATACGCCCGATCCCCAGGTACCTGTCAATATTGAACCGTCCGGATTTTCATGCAGGCTTGTCACGCGGTTGTTTCTGACGTCATCGTCCGATGTTCCTTTGATTTTGTAATGTGTGAAAATATCTGTTTCGTAATTAAATCTGTCAAGTCCTCCTCCGTAAGTTCCGATCCAAAGATCTCCCGTGCTGTCCTGCAGAATAGTCCGAAGCTGGTTGTGAGATATGCTGCTCTCATCGTCCGGATCATTCCGGTAATTGATGAAAATATTTTTTTCCCTGTTGTATCTGCTCAGACCGTTTTGTGTTCCTATCCATAGATTTTTATAACTATCCTCGAACAGGCATTTCACATAATTATTGATGAGTGAACTTGCATCGCTTTGATCGTTTTTGTAAACAGTGAACTCGTATCCATTGTACATGTTGAGACCATCCTGCGTTCCGAACCACATTAAGCCGATGTAGTCCTGCACAATGCATTCCACAACACTCTGTGAAAGCCCCTCTTCAATTGACAGCCTTACGAATTTTATGTCTTCGGTAGAGATCAATACTTATGAGTTAAAAGTTAAAAGTTTGTAAAGTTGAAAGTTGAAAGTTATAAAGTTATAAAGTTTATAAAGTTTATAAAGTTTATAAAGTTGAAGTTTGTAAAGTAACGTTTTCATTGTTCATTGTTCATTGTTCATTGTTCATTGTTCATTGTTCATTGTTCATTGTTCATTGTTCAAAGATTTGATCGGTTTTCAATTGCAAACTTAACAAGACTGTTTGCTCCTTTAAGATTGAGCTTATTGCTAATGTTGGTCCTGTGATTCTCTATGGTTTTAAAGCTTGAGTCGAGTATGGCTGAGATCTCTCGGGAAGTTTTTCCTTCTGAGATTAGCTTTAGAATTATACGTTCGGATTTTGTGAGCATCTCTATGGTGGGCTCTTTCGATTCGAATTTTTTAAGCCTGTCTCTTCTGCTCAGGAGAAAATTAGAAACCGAAGTGCTGATAAAATATTTACCTTCATGTACTTTGTAAATGCTTTCGACAATGTCGCTCACGGCGCTGTCCTTTAATACATATCCGCTGATCCCAAGCTCCATAGCTTCATCATAAATGTCCTCATCGGCATATACTGTCAGAAAAATTACAGCGGGTTTTTTACCTGTCAGCTCTTTCAGAACTTCCAGCCCTGTCTTCGAAGGCATGTCAATGTCAAGCACTGCTACATCGGGATTAAGTTCGTGTATAAGGTCTAACGCGGTTGCTCCGTTATCTGCTTCACCCACTATCTCTATTCCCTTATCTTCTTCAATTATCTGACGGAGCCCGCTCCTGAAGATGGGATGGTCATCCGCTATTACAACTCTTATTTTATCTTCTGATCTCAATTTTGTTTGTATGGAATGTTAATGTTTACTGTTGTTCCGTGACCTGCTTCCGACTCTATTGTCAGGATCCCCTTATACAATTTAATTCTTTCTGTTATTCCTTTTAACCCAAGTCCGTATCGCTGTTCATTTGAAAATCCGATCCCGTTATCCGAAACAAGTATTGTAATGCTTTCTTTGTTCTTGAATATTCTCAGATCAGAACGGGTAGCTTTGGAATGTTTCAGTATATTGTTAAAGCATTCCTGAAGTATCCTGAATACATTTATCTCAAGCTCCTGAGAAAGCAGCTTGTCTATGTCTTCAACTGTAACTGAAAATTCAATATCAGTCGAATGAGAGATCCTGTTAACTATTGATTTTATTGCTTTTGTAAGACCGAGTCGTTCAAGCTGAGGTGGATTTAGATTGTATGAAATGCTCCTTACATCATTCAACGTGCCGGATGAAATATCCGAAATTTCATTCAGGATACTTTTTATTTTTTCCGGATCTTCCGAATACCTTAAGCCGATCACTGCTTTATTCTTTGTAATGAGGATATCATGGGCAATTGTGTCATGAAGCTCTGAAGCTATTTTTTTTCTTTCCTGCTCCTGTGAGTCAATGAGCTTTTTTGAAAACTCTTCCTGTGATCTCCTTTCCTTTTCAATTTTTACAAGCTTCCTGTTGTATGAAAGTCCCGCGGCTCCTGCGGCTGATGCGGCACTCATCGATCTGAACCACCACGTTTTCCAGAACGGGGGAGTAATGTGCATCCTGACGCCTGTACCTTCTTCATTCCAGACTCCGTCATTATTTGAACCTTTTACCCGGAAAGTATAATCTCCCGCCTCAAGGTTTGTGTAAGTAATAAAATTTCTTTTCCCTGAATATATCCAGTCCTTATCAAAGCCCTCCATCTTGTAAGCGTATTCGTTCTTGTCAGGATTGTTATAGCTTAATGCCGCGAACTCAAATGAGAATACGCTTTCCCTGTGTGATAAATTGATCTCTGAAATTTCATTTACATCCTCTTTCAAATAAGAATTCTGATCAGACCGGTTTTCCGATTTGTTAAATATCTGAAAATCAGTAATAGCAATGTTTGGAATGTAGGGATTGTTAGTTATCTCTGCAGGCTTAAAATAATTCACGCCGTTCACTCCGCCGAAACAAAATATCCCGTCACCGGAACTGCAGTAAGCCCCGTCATTAAATTCCTTATTTATCAATCCGTCACTGGTATCATAAAGCCGGGCTTTTCTTAAAGCTGTATTGAAAAAAATTATTCCCTGATTTGAGCTGATCCACAAATTATTTTTTTCATCAGCAATGATACCGCTTATGATTATATTATTCATATCATTGCCGAGGAAAATTCTTTCGAATTTGTTAGTGCCGCGGCTGAATTTGTTCAAGCCGCCGTAAAGTGTACCTATCCAGAGATCAGAGCTTTTATCCTCACAGATGACTGTTACGGTATTATCGCTTATGCTTTTCAGATCCGCAGTATGATGAATAAACACCTCAACGGTTTTTCTTTCAGGTGAATATTTTATCAGTCCCGACTTATTCGTCCCCACCCAGATCAAACCGCACGAATCAGCAAATACAACTTTCACATCACTTGAATGATGAGGACTTGATCTCTTCATACCGTCGTTGATAAATTTTTCTGTAACTGTGTCAAAGCACAGCAGTCCGTGCTCCTGTGTTCCCAGCCATAGAATGTTCTCAGACTTATCTCTGCAGATCGAATGAACGCGGTATGCCCCAGTGCTGCCGTATTCGAAATAATCAAAAGC
This sequence comes from bacterium, assembly GCA_034439935.1. Classification (GTDB taxonomy): domain Bacteria; phylum Bacteroidota; class Ignavibacteria; order Tepidaquicellales; family Tepidaquicellaceae; genus JAGPCH01. The sequence continues at coordinate 7,726 of JAWXBH010000109.1, read as the reverse complement.
ATCTTTGCCTTGATCATATTTATTCAGTCCACCTGCCGATGTTCCGATCCAGATACCGCCTACGTTGTCTTTTTCAAGACACGTTATCATTGAACCTCTCAGCTCACCGTTACCGGCTGCTGTACCTTTGTAATTTTTCACAGCATTGTTTTTGTGATCATACTTAAAAAGCCCGTCGATCATTGTTCCTATCCACAGATCATTTTCTGAAGAGGCAAGAACGGAGATCACATTACTGATATTCGGTGATCTGTTTTGTGAAGTCAGATCATTTATAGAGTAAAATTTCTTTTTCAGACCATCGTGCCTGCTGACGCCGTAGCCGAATGTCCCAGCCCATAGTACATTTGAATCGTCACAATACAATGTCAGCAGGGCGTCTCCGCTAATGCTTCCGGGATCGCTTTCTGATGAGTAGTATCTTTCAATTCTGTTTTCGGAAATTATAAGTTTGTTAAGTCCTGCTCTCTTTGTTGCAAGCCAGATGTTATTGTCTTTGTCTTCGCATATTGCCGATACATGATTCTGGCTGATTGAATTCTCAGAAGCCGGATCATTAATGAATGTTCTCACACTGCTCCGGTTATTATTAAAAACCACGGCGCCTTCAGAGGTACCGATCCATACATTTTTCTTACTATCTTCGAACAGCGAGAATATTCTTGTTTCACCGAAAAAGTTATTTTCCCTGAAGTCATTTACTGACATCATGAATTTTTCAGCTTTCAGATCAAACAAATATATACCCTTATTCCAGGTCCCGATCCAGAGCATTTGATTCGAATCGATCAGCATCGTGTATATTCCACCGTCGATAATTTTTTTTTTACTTCCGGTGATCTTATTCAGATCATAAAACTTATTTCTTCTTATGTCATATTTGATCAGTCCTTTTTCAAAACAACCTATCCATAGATTTGCATCGCTGTCTTCGCATATTGAAGTTATTAATTCATTCTCCGTTGCATTGCTGTCTGGATGATAATTTGTGAAATTATTTAATTCGCGGTTAAATTTTGATAACCCTCCTCCGAGTGTTCCGATCCAGATGTTATCATCCTTATCTTCGAATATTGTCTTTATGTAATTCCCCGGAAGACTTGATTTATCATCAGCGTTATTCATATAGATCCTGAATTTTCTTCCGTCATATCTGTTCAGCCCATTCTGCGTGCCGAACCACATGAACCCTCTGCTGTCCTGCAGTATGCACAGGACAGCGCTGTGAGAGATTCCCTGCTCAGCAGATATTTTTTTGAATTCAGTCATTCACCGGATTGAATATGTTGCTTCTGCCCATCTTACTTTGTCTTGTTATCATTTGAATTGCCGGATTTAGAGTCGAGCATGTAAAACATGATCCGTCTTGAAACTGCCTCTCTGCTTTTAATGATCTCTTCTTTGAGCATCTCCATATTTTTTAACTGCTCTTTTAATCTTAATATTTCCTCTTCGGTTTCTTCCTGAAGTTTTTTTGAATTTAAGAAGTAATTTAAATAAGTTGATCTGAATTTTATGGGGTCTATTATTCCATCCAGTTCTAAGGCAATGTCAGTTTCATGGGCGAAAGAAACATCGATATTCATTTCACAAAAGCAGTTTGTGTAAACCTTGCATGAGCATAGAACTGTTGCATTCAATTTACCCAGTTCTCCTCTGCCCGGCTGTGCAAATGTATCTTGAGGGCTTGTTAAACAGATAAATAAAAACAGCATTGCTAAAAGTGATAATTTCAGTGCTCTCATATTTTACTCCTTTTAATTTGATTTATGGATAATTATGAAATTCATTTATAATTAAGAAAGTATTCTGCTACAATATGTTAATTTGAATATAGAAGCGTTATAGGGGTATACTCACGATTTTTTTAGTGGATATATCGTGTTTCAATCTGAATTCTATCCTTCGTGTATCACAAACTTTACAAACTTTCAACTTTCAACTTTTAACTTTCAACTTTTAACTTTCAACTTTCAACTTTCAACTTTTAACTTTCAACTTTCAACTTTCAACTTTCAACTTTTAACTTTCAACTTTCAACTTTTAACTTTCAACTTTTAACTTTTAACTTTTAACTTTCAACTGTATCCCAAGATCATCAAGCTGAACTCCGCTGACTTCACTCGGACATTCATCCATCAGAGAAGACGCTCTGAGTGTCTTCGGAAAAGCAATTGTATCGGTTATGGATTTCAATCCGCATAGAACCGCTATCACGCGGTCAAATCCTACAGCAGCTCCGCCGTGCGGGGGCGCACCGTAAGCAAACGCTTCCAGTATAAAGCCGAATTTCATTTTTGCTTCTTCATCGGATAACCCGATCAGATCAAAAACTTTTTTCTGAATATCACTCTTATGGATACGAATGCTGCCGCTTATGATCTCATGACCGTTCAGTACAAGATCATAGCAGTACGCGCGTATGCTTTCGACTTCATCCTTATCCTTGCTGTCGAGAAATTTAAGATGCTCATCTTTCGGCATTGTAAAAACATGATGCTCAGCTACAAATCTTTTTCCTTCCTCATCGTATTGAAAAAGTGGAAAGTCTATTACCCATAAAAATTCATAAGCGTTCTCGTCTATCAGCTTAAAATCTTCAGCAAGCTTTATCCTTAAAGCTCCGAGCGTAGTGAGAACTTTTTTCCTTTCCCCGCTTAGTATAAAAACCGTATCGCCGCCGTCTGCATTGAAATTATTTTTCACCGATGAAATGATTTCTTCAGTCAAAAATTTTGTCATCGGTGACTGTACCGTTCCGTCTGCATTAAATTTCAGATAGCCAAGTCCGCCAAAGCCGAGATTTTTTACAAAGTCGGTTAACCCGTCAATTACCTTTCGTGTCACTTCCTTGCCGGCTAACTTTATTCCGGCAACGATCCCGCCCTCACTGATAGCGTCATTGAATACCTTGAACTCACTGCTCTTAACAATGTCCGTTATATTCAATATTTTTATGTCCTCACCGTTTGCTGACTTAATTCTGAGATCCGGCTTGTCAACACCGTAAGTGCTTATCACATCGTCATAGGTAATTTTTCTGAAAGGCACTTTCAGATTGTAGTTCTTGATCTCCTTCCAGATCTCAATGAACATGCCTTCGAGTATTTCAAATACATCCTCCTGTCTGACAAAGCTCATCTCGATATCGATCTGTGTAAACTCCGGCTGCCTGTCTGCCCGCAGGTCTTCATCACGAAAACATTTGCAGATCTGAACATACCTGTCAAGTCCGGACACCATCAGTATTTGTTTATAGATCTGTGGTGACTGAGGAAGCGCGTAGAATTTTCCCTTATGAACTCTCGACGGCACAAGATAATCCCTTGCTCCTTCAGGTGTAGACTTCATTAATATCGGCGTTTCAACCTCAATAAAATTATGCTTTGCAAAGTATGTATGAACTATTTGATAAACGTTGTTCCTTAATATCATAATATCGGACATAGTCTTTCTCCGCATATCAAGGTATCGATATTTCAATCTCAGCTCATCAGATGCTTTGACATCTTCTTCAATAACAAAAGGAGGAACTTCGCATTCATTGAGGATCTCCAGTTCATCAACATCCATTTCAATTTCGCCGGTCGGTATGTTCTTATTTATGCTTTCTCTTTTAATGATCTTACCGCTAACGGAAACAACATATTCGTTTCCGAGTGTGAGCGCTTTATCGTAAATATCTTTCTTATCGGGTGAAATTTTTAACTGGGTAATTCCGTAACGGTCACGCAGATCTATAAACAGTAATCCGCCGAGATCACGCTTCTTTGCAACCCAGCCGTTTAATATTGCTTTCTCATTTTCATTTGAAGGTCGGAGCTCTCCGCAGGTATGCGTTCGTTGGTTGAATATCATTTATATGGTTAATTTTTTTTTGTGTATATATTTAGACGTGAAACGTCAAACGTAAAACATACGAACATCTTGGTTACAATTCCAAATCCGAAATCCGAAATCCGAAATCCCAAATCTTAAAGCGTGCCTCTCAGCTCCTGCTCTCTTTCGATTGCTTCAAATAACGCCTTGAAATTTCCTTTACCGAAGCTGCGTGCACCCTTTCTCTGAATGATCTCAAAGAATACTGTAGGTCTGTCTTCTACCGGCTTTGAAAAGATCTGCAGCAGGTATCCGTCTTCGTCTCTGTCCACAAGCACTCCGAGCCTTTCGAGATCCGAAATGTCCTCATCGATCTTGCCGACTCTTGATTCGAGCTCTTTATAATATGTTGTCGGAATTTTCAAAAACTCCAATCCTCTTTTTTGCAGTTCTGATACTGTTTCCAGAAGATTCGGTGTTGCCATCGCGATATGCTGAGCTCCGCCTGTTTTATAAAAATCCAGATACTCTTCGATCTGCGATTTCTTCTTTCCCGGTGCCGGTTCATTTATCGGAAATTTTATTTTACCTGTTCCGTTCTGCATCACCTTGCTCATCAACGCTGTGAAGTCTGTCGAAATATCCTTATCATCAAATGAAATAAGCTGATTGAATCCCATTGTATGCGCGTAAAATTTTACCCATTCATTCATTCTTCCCAATTCAACATTACCAACAATGTGATCGACAGCGCGTAATCCTGTATCCTTGATGCCTTTGACTGAACGGTGTTCCGCGTTCACAAAGCCCGGCATGAAATTCCCCTTATAATTTTTTCTCTCTACGAATGTATGGATGGTGTCGCCGTATGTCTGAATGGACGAGACTATCATTGTACCGAACTCATCCTTCAGTTCAGTCGGTTTCTGAACTCCTTTAGCGCCTCTGTTGGTTGTTTCAATGTATGACTTTGTAGCGTCATCCACTTCGATCGCAATATCCCTGACTCCGTCGCCGTGAAGCTTATGATGTTCGGCGATGAAGTTGTCATCGGTAAGCGGTGATGAAAGAACAAATCTTATTTTTCCCTGCTCAAGAAGATATGAAGCTTTCTCTTTATTTCCCGTTTCAAGACCTGAATAGCCGGTAAGCTTGAATCCCATTACATATTGATAAAAGAATGATGACTGCTTCGCATTGCCGACATAAAACTCAAGATGGTCAATTCTTTTTAATGGTAAAAAATCTTCCGTGGTTTTTATGTCCTGTATCTGAGCTTCGGATTCGTGTGTAGTTTCCATGACAATATAATTTAAATTATTATTTTTAATAATTTAGCTAAATTCGGTTCAATGTTAAATGAATTTACCCGTGAAAATTATGCGAAAGGATATACAGGATTGTTTTTATCCATTACCGGTAATGCTCGCATCATTTACTTCAATTGTTTACAAAACTGATGTCACACTTGAATGGGCAACTTTTTATGAAATAAATAATTCTGGATTTGAAATTGAAAGGAAGCTTGAAAATAATAATGGCTGGAGTGAGATCGGATTTGTCAAAGGCAATGGTACCTCGAATGCTCCTGCACAATATTCATACACTGATCACGGGCTCAGTCCGGGATGTTATAATTACAGATTAAAACAAATTGATTTCAACGGCAACTTTGAATATTATGAGCTGTCAGGTGAAGCTATTATCGGTGTTCCTGACAAGTCAGGTCTTGCACAAAACTACCCGAATCCCTTCAATCCAAAAACAATTATCAAATTCGAATTAGGAATTATGAATTATGTCTTGTTAAAAGTTTATGATGCACTGGGCAGTGAAGTCATGACTTTAGTCAACGAGAATAAACAAGCGGGATATTATCAGGCGACATTCGACGGAAGCAACCTGCCAAGCGGGATGTATTTTTACAGATTGTCAGTTGATGGAAATGCTGTGGATACCAAGAGAATGGCGCTGGTGAAGTAACGTCAAACGTCAAACGTCAAACGTCAATATAAAGAGAATGCTGCTCGTATAGTAATTGGTGTTTTAGTTATTTAGTTAATAAATATTAAGCGTTGGAGTATTTGCTCTGACGCTTTTTTATAGTAAGTATTGAAAATTACTCATGCACAATCCCCGCACGTGAACAGTTATCAATAGTATGCCGGCATAAAACTTCTTTGATATTCTATTGTAGACGACAACAATCAGTTCATGGAAATATATTATACCATTGATGGAAAAGAAATGAAGACAATGGAGATAAAGTATATGAGAAATTAAGTACGAATCAGTTTAAGTTTTTAAGAGGCGGTGAAATTGATTTTTCACCGCTTTTTTTTTATTTATGTTTTACTGACATTGATATTACTGCAATTCTTTAAAAAGTCATCACAGTGGCTAAACTTTAAATGACACCGGTTGACTTTAAAAATTAGTATAAGTAAGATTCTTACAGCAATCATTGATCATTGATCATTGATCATTGATATGTAATGCCTCGTTCACTTTATTTATTTTATCATTTTATGGGTAAGGTAATTGTCTTAAGTTTTGTAAAAACTTACTTCAATGAAAACACTTATATATATTATACTCGGAATATTTCTAGTGGCTACTGTTGCTGAAGGACAAGGACCGCAGTGGAGAGTGTATACGCCTCAGAATTCAGGATTGCCATTTCCTTCAATAAGAGCTTTGGCAACAGAAAAAGATTCTTTAGAAAGAAATATTATCTGGATGGGAGTTGGAGGTTTAACAAAATTTGATGGTATAATTTGGACAGTTTATAATAGCACAAATTCAGGAATGGTGGGTGGAGCTTGGACTATTGCTCTTGATCAAAAAAATTCGAAATGGATAGGGTCTAATACAGCTGGAATTACTAAATTCGATGGGTTAACCTGGAATCATTATGATACAAGCAATTCACCAATCCCGGCTCAGTGGATATGGGAAATATTCATTGACAAAAATGATACAAAGTGGATAGGAACAGGATTCAGTGGACTTGTGAAGTTTGAAGATACAACTTGGACGGTTTATAATGAAGAAAATTCCGGTATACCAGGTAGGAGGATCAGGGGTGTAAGTTCTGTTGATGATATCCTATGGATAGGAACTGATGGAAATGGTGTGGGAAAATTAGAAGATACATCATGGACTAATTATGATACATCAAATTCCGGATTAACTAATGATGATATAAGTGATATTGACATAGACGGTAAAGGAAATAAGTGGATTTTAACATTCGGAGGGGGTTTAAATAAATTTAATAGTTCAGATACTGTATGGACATATTTTCCAGGTCCGGGTACTTGTTTGCTTATAGACGAAAAACGCAATGTTAAGTGGACGGGCTCTCCAGGCGGTGGTCTATTTAAATTTTATAATGACAGCATCATGACAAACTACAGACCGGAAAACTCTCCAATGCCGGACTATACTGTAAATGATCTTTCGTTGGACTCCAGCGGCAACCTTTGGATAGCAACAAACGGAGGGTTAGCGGTATTTAATGAAAGCGGAATTGTTGGTGTTGATGACCCTGCAATAATAAATGTACCAGTAAGCGCAAAGCTTTTTCAGAATTATCCCAATCCCTTCAACCCGACTACCCGAATCAGATATGAGCTTAGAAAACCTTCATTGGTTGAATTAAAAATTTACAATAGCATTGGCGCAGAAATACAAACCCTTGCAAATGAATATCAGCAGCCGAAGTCTCATGAAGTTGTCTTCTATGCCTTTGACAATCTAAGCAGCGGAGTTTATTATTATGTCTTGAAAGTTGATGGCGTGTATACTAATTCGAAGAAGTTTGTTTACTTGAAATAGATTCAAATTATTCACCGAGACTTCTTTTATCTTTTTACGGGTTACCTTTACAAACTTTACAAACTTT
>JAWXBH010000108.1:0-48952 GCA_034439935.1 bacterium | reverse complement strand
TAGTGGCAAATTATAAATTTGATAATATTTTCAATAACTCATTTACAGATTCATCACCTAACCAGAATAACGGTATTTTATATGGACCCTATGAAGTATCAAGTGATGTATATACCCCGGGTATTTTCTCATCTTCAATATGGTCAGAGAAAACACGGGTCAGCACTGCTCAAACCTCATCAGCATATATGTCTGCCCCTAACAACAGGACTTTATGGGTTTTAAGAGAATATCCCTTTGTCAATAAAACTGTGGACGGAGGAGAAACCTGGACAGTACACACACGTCCCGATACTAGTGGTTTTAGTTGCTGGGCTATCGCAGCAATAGATGAAAATATCTGTTTAATAACGGGCTCATCGTCTACTGCTACTAAGGTCTGGAAAACTGTGAACGGAGGTGTGAGCTGGAATGAGGTATTTTTTCAGGCTCCCGGATTTATAAATTCCATTAAAATGATGAATGAAAATACCGGCTATATGATGGGAGATCCTACAGGAGGACGGTGGTCACTGTGGAAAACAAATAATGGAGGTTCTACATGGGATTCTTCGGGTCTGTATTTACCGCAGCTGGCTGGAGAGTTTTCGATAGTTGGTAATATGTTTTGTAAGCAAGATATAGGTTGGGTTTTTTATTCAACAAGAAGCGGATATTATAAATCAACTGATTTCGTAAATTTTAATTTTCTATCATCACCAAGTAATCTGACAGGATATGATTTATTTTTTAATGATTTTAGCAAAGGCTTATTATATTCATACTTTAACGGAATACTAAAAACTGATAACGGAGGCGCAAGTTGGTTTAATTCTTCTGGGATAAATTTATATAGTGCAATCCAGCAACCACAGGGTCTGTTGACAAATGTAAATGGATTAATATATACTGTAAGAGGAGGAAACATATTTAAAAGTGTTGATCAGGGAACAACTTTCTTTGCTGAATTCTCTCCGGGTTGTGGAAATATAAATGCAATTACAACATCGGAGAAACCTGAAAACAATTTCGTCTCAGTATATGTCATAAGTAATAATGGATTTGTTTTTAAAGCTGACTTTCCGGTAGTAGGAATAAATAATATTTCATCATTATTACCTGACAATTTTTCTTTATCTCAAAACTATCCAAACCCATTCAATCCCACAACCAAAATCAAATTTGATATTAAAGAATCAGGATTTGTAAAGTTAAAGATTTATGATATGCTGGGAAAAGAAGTTGCTTCACTTGTTAATGAAAAGCTAACTCCGGGGAGTTATGAAACAGACTTTGATGGCAGTGGGCTAACAAGCGGAGTTTATTTTTATAAACTTGAAGCAGAAGGTTACAATGAAGTGAAACGTATGATGCTTGTAAAGTAAAAATTATCCCAAAATCTCTTCAGTTCATTTTGAATCATGAAGATAAATAATTAAACCCCGCGGATTGAATAGATCAGCGGGGCTATTTAAAAAATTAAAGGAGAAAAAATTGAAAACAAAATTAATGATGATCATGGCGGTTGTATGTTTTGCCGCACAACTTAAGGCACAAAATACATTTGACATACGGAGTCTGTCACTTGGCAAAACATCTGTCGCGAATTCATACAACATAGATGCCTTAGGACATAATCCCGCTAACATTCAGCTTCAGAAAACAACAGATGACGCAACCGTTTACCTCAATCTGATAACAAATCTTGGATTTAATTTTAACAGTGACTTTGCATCAATAGATTTTTATGATAAGTATTTTAAAAAAGATAAGAACGGTAACAGGAAAACCCTTACGACTCAGGACAAAGCTGACATAATGAGTAAAGCAGCAGACGGTTACAGTGAATTGAAAGCCGGAGTAAATTTATTCTCTATCGTTGTAAACAGCGGTATTGGTTCGATGGGAATTGCGCTGACAGAGAAGGCAGGTTCCAATCTTCGTCTTGACGGTGACTTTGTCGATATCGCATTGTATGGCTACAAGAATAATCACACTTATGATTTCTCAAGGCTCGAGCTCGGAGCATCCTGGATAAGAGAAGTGAACATAACTTATGCAAATACATACACATTTAAAAAGAGGAATAAACTAATTAATTCGATCGCTTACGGAATCTCGGTGAAGCCGCAGCTTGGAATGTATTATCTGGGAACAGAAAGCAACAACCTGAACATAAACACGAATGATTCCGACATTGCAAGAGGAACGGGTTCGATGAATCTCTTTTATTCGGGTGCAGATAAATTCAAGACAACGGAATCATATCTTACACCTTCGGGTACAGGTCTGGGCATTGATCTCGGTGTTAATGCGGATATGAAGGAATTTTTCGGATTGAAGAATGTGAAACTCGGATTCAGCATAACGGACATCGGCAGTATAAAATGGAAGAGAAATACTTACAGGTATGAATACGACGGAAATTTTGTCATCACTGATATTACAAACCAGGGTCAGATAGATTCACTCAGGGACAAAATAAAAGGTACCAAAACTCCGGGGAAGGAATTTTCAACGGCACTGCCTACAACGCTGAGAATCGGTGCCATGTATAAACTTTATACCACGAGTGTAAAAGATACAGATGACATCACTGAGAATTCCGAACTTGCAAACATTTCACTGGAATTAATTCAGGGAGTTAACAGTACTTACGGATCGACGACCATTCCCATCATTGCAATTGGTGCGGAATGGAACCCGGTAAACATTTTATCACTCCGGGCAGGCATAGTTACGGGAGGCAGAGAAAAATTTGCCGCGGGATTTGGTCTGGGACTGGACTTCAGTTCATTTGATCTGGATATTGGTACGAATGACATATTCGGGTTATTTAATGTAAAAAAAGCAACCAAACTATCAGGCGGCATAAGTCTCAAAATAAAGATATAGGTATATTGATAATTCTGTTTAAGTTAAGATTGATATTCATTATTTTAATACAAATCAAAAAAAAATTCAATAATGAATACAATCAAAAAAGTTTTATTAAGTGCCTTTGCGATAATATTATTTTCTGCAAATGCATATTCACAGGATCACAAGGATACCGGTCACAAGGAAGATTATCATCAGAAGGCGCCCGCCATTGACGGAATAAATGCAGATGACGGAATTATTTACGGTCAGGCGATAGATCCATCTGCAACGGTTTTGGAGTTTGCGGACCTAATGAAGAACCCTTCAGACAATGACGGCAAGATTGTTTATGTAAAAGGTAACGTGGCTGAAGTTTGTCAGAAGATGGGATGCTGGATGACAATGACAGAAGGTTCAACTACGGCGCGTGTTTTAACGATGCATGAATTTTTACTTCCGAAGGATGTATCAGGAAGAAATGCAGTGGTAGTGGGAAAGTTCAAAGTGACAGAGATCACCGAAGATGAAGCCAGGCATTATAATTCAGAATCCAAGAATCCTTTAAAAGAGGAAGACATAGTGGGACCGCAGAAGACGTTTGAGATTGAAGCATCGGGAATAAAGATTTTGAATCAGTAAGAGTCGGGAAGTCGCGAATAAGTTTTTTTGTAGCCCGCAATTGTATTGCGGGTTTTTTAATTTGCTAAAAAAGTATGAGTGAGAAGAAATTCTGGAATGTACTAAGTACGAAGAAGGGGTTTGAGGGCAAGTGGATTCATATCAATCTGGATCAGGTTGAGCTGCCTGATAAAACTCAAATTGAGTTTGAAGCGATTCAGTTTCAGAGAAACGGCACCGGTGTTGTCGCGGAGAACAGTAAAGGAGAGATAATGCTTGTTAAAAATTACAGATACATTAATGACTGTTACAGTTGGGAAATTCCAGCAGGAACAATTCCCCCTGATAAAAGCCCGGAAGAATGTGTTATCGAAGAATTAAAGGAAGAAGCTGGTTGTGAAGTGAAGAAAGAAGATGTGACGTTTATCGGAAATTATTATCCATCAATTGGTTCAAGCAGCCAGATCTTTTATTGTTTCTTTGCGAAAAATGTGCAGCAGGTTACAAACGAATTAGATGAAAATGAAATTCTTGAAGCAAATTGGTTCTCAAAGGATGAGATAAAAACAATGATCACCGACGGTATTATCAAAGACGGATTTACGCTTGTTGTATTGTTAAGGTATCTGTTCCTGAGATAAAAATTAATTTAATTCTGAAACTTCCAGCCATTTTTAATTTTTTCGAAATCCTCCTCTTTTGGAAAATTTAAGATCATACCTCCAACAGCTATTGCCACCGCGATTGAAGCGTAAAGAGTATTGCTGTTAACAAAAAGATTTGTAGTAATACAAAACAGACCTGCAAAATCAATCATCGCAAAAGGTATTATGTGAGCAGTAAAGTATGTTGTCTTAAAATTTTCCAGAGTTGCTTTTCTCAGCAAAATTTTTTTGATATAGATACTCAATGGAACAACTGCAATTAGCAAAGCAAGTGTTGCTATATTTACAACTTCAAAATTCTCTAACACATTTCTTCCTGCTACAAACAGTCCGACACCATATATTGCTGTTATCCCAACTATAATTGCAACGGCAAGGATCTTAACCTTACTGACCACAGAAATAAATTGCACCTGCTTTACCATTAATGATTCTCCTGCCATAAGTAAAAGTCTTTAAGTCATTTAATAAAAATTTATAAAATTGTTTGTATTCTAAATTAACATTATTTTTACAAAAATGAAAAGTAAAGCCAAGGTAAATACAATGAGTACCGTTGAAAATGTTCAGGAAGATGATGTAATGGAAAACGATTTTACTTCCCTTATAAGGCCAAAGCGTTTCAGTGATTTCATAGGGCAGGATAAAGCAAAAGAAAATCTTAAAATTTTTATCGAAAGCGCGCGAAGACTTAATGAGCCTCTTGACCACATTCTCTTTACAGGTCCTCCGGGTCTCGGAAAAACAACCTTAGCTCATATTATTGCAAATGAATCCGAAACTAATATTATAACGACCTCCGGTCCGATAATTGAAAAGCCCGGTGATCTTGCCGGCATGCTTACCAAATTGAAAAACCGTGAGATACTCTTTATAGATGAGATTCACCGGATACCAAAAGTAGTCGAGGAATTTTTGTACTCGGCAATGGAAGAATATAAGCTGGATATAATGATCGATCAGGGACCGGCGGCGAGAAGCATTCCGATAAAGCTTGAGAAGTTCACTTTGATAGGAGCAACTACAAGACAAGGATTACTTTCCTCACCAATGCTGGATAGGTTCGGAATCAATTGTCAGCTCGATTATTATGTTACGAGTAATCTGATCGAGATCGTGAAGCGTACATCAAGAATAATGAATCTCAGAATTACCGAAGACGGTGCGACTGAAATTGCCAGAAGAAGCAGAGCAACTCCGCGAATAGCAAACCGGCTTTTGAGAAGGACACGTGATTTTGCAATCATTAAAGGTGACGGAAGTATTACAAAGGAGATAGCTGACTATGCATTGTCATCACTGGACGTGGATGAACACGGACTTGATAAAATGGATAAGAAAATACTTGAAACAATTATTCTAAAATATAACGGCGGACCTGTCGGGCTCTCAACAATTGCCGCATCTATAGGAGAAGATCCCGGGACGATCGAAGATGTATATGAACCTTTTCTTATGATCGAAGGGTTTATAAAAAGGACTCCAAAAGGCAGGGAAGCGACTAACATTGCTTATAAACATCTTGGAATTGCACCTAAATTTAAATCAAAATCAGAAAAAAGTTTATTTGAATAAAATATTGTTTAAATATTTTATAATTTCAGTTCTTAAAAACATTCAATTAAGTTTTAATGAAAAAGACATTCAGAGAAATAATAATAATTTTTATAATAAGCCTGACAGCCGGGCTGATCGTAAATGCAGTTAGTCCTAAGGGAATTGCTCTTGTAAGGGATGACAGCCAGAGGTTTGTCATCGACAGTTCGTCGAGCGTAAGTGTTAATCAAAGGGGGAAGCTTGATAAGCAGGGATTTTATCAGCCCGTGAATATTCCGGTTGAAACAGCGAAAAAGCTTTTTGATGAGAAAGCAGTTTTCATTGACGGAAGAGAGCCGGATGAATTTGAACAAGGTCACATTCAAGGTGCTATAAATATACCTTACAAGGATTTTAAGGAAAAAAAAGTTGAAGAGAAACAGCAGTTATTAAAAGATATTAAGAAAGAACAGTTCATTGTATCCTATTGCGGAAGCGACTCATGCGAGATCAGCATTGACAACGCTTACGAAATGGCGAAGGTAGGCTACAGCGATGTAAAGATCTATCTGGGCGGTTTGAAAGAGTGGAATAAAATGGGATATCCTATCAAAAATAATTAAGAATGAAAATTTTTTCAAACAAATATGTTTTAATTGCACTGAGAATAATTGTCGGGGTGCTTTTTATTTATGCCTCACACGATAAACTCTTTAACCAGGAGGATTTTTCGAAAGCCATATACAATTACCGTTTTCTGCCTGAGGTATTTATAAATATATTCGCAATAGTATTACCTTACCTTGAATTAGTAGCGGGTCTGTTCCTGATTTTGGGAATTTATAAGCGGGGTAGCTCATTGATTATAATAGTATTACTGATAATGTTCATAATCGCTCTGTCTCAGGCATACATAAGAGGACTTGATATTAACTGTGCCTGCTTTGAACTAAAAAACGAACTTGAAAGTAAGGGACAAAAGAGTGATATTTTAGTAAGAATAGGAGAAGACATATTACTCCTGATAGCGTCAATAATAATTTTTATAAAATCTAAAATAATAAACAGCAAGGAGAATCAATCATGAGCAATTTCTTTCAGTCAAAATCAGCTAAAACAGGTTACTTCATCGTTGGAATGTTGTTAATCTGTACAGTAATGTTCTTCGTAATAAATAATTCCAAGATCTCTGCATCGGTAAGTTCATCGAAAATTTTGTTCGATGAAGAGTATCATGATTTTGGAAAAGTTTCACAAGGTCCTCAGCTTGAGTTTTCATTCAAGTTCACCAATAAAGGTAAATCACCATTGATCATCGAAAAAGTTCAGCCGTCATGCGGTTGCACCGGTGCTACCACAGGTGGCAAAAATGAATATGCCAAAGGTGAAAGCGGAGAGATCAAAGTTACTTTTAATACACAGGGAAGAACCGGTCATCAGGAAAAACAGATCATTATATTTACAAATGATCCCGATGCACCACAGAAGAACATAAAGTTTATAGCGGATATTGATCCAACAATGCAGTAAAATTTTTTGATAACGAAACTTAAAGTAGGAATTGATTTTTAAATTCCTACTTTTTTTTTAAGCATAAAATAAAAACAATGAAAACAATATTACTGATTATGTGTTTGCTTTCATCCTGTCTGATATATTCACAGGATAACAGCTACAATCTTTTCAAAATAAATAATGCGAAGACGGAAAGCAGCAGATCTTTGCTTCGTAATACCGTCGATGACGCAGTCATAATGAACCTGGAAAAAAGAGCTTATACTGATCTCATTGAAACCAGAAAATCCGGTTTTACACTGACAGTCCCTGTCTCCAAAACACAGGTTGTTTATCTTAATCTTGAAAGGTTTGAAATCCTTACACCTGATGCACGTATAGTTGAGCGTTCGGCGCAAGGGGAGAATGACCTTGATCTGAGAAATATTATTTTATCCTACAAAGGAGAAGTCGCGGGAAAAAATAATTCTTTTGTTACCATGTCTTTTTATAACAATACTCTTTCGGGAATTATAAAGTATGACAATGAAAGCTTTGTGATCGGCGCAATGTCAGATGAATCAAATCATGAAACTGAAGACATTGTAATTTATTCTGATAAAAAG
Organism: bacterium; assembly: GCA_034439935.1. Taxonomy (GTDB): domain Bacteria; phylum Bacteroidota; class Ignavibacteria; order Tepidaquicellales; family Tepidaquicellaceae; genus JAGPCH01. The sequence goes on along the minus strand of JAWXBH010000108.1, from coordinate 41,172 downwards.
CTTAAAATCAAAAATGACCTGAGATGCGGTTCGGATGTTTTCGATATTCCTGATGAGATCACCAAAACAATAAACAAACTTCAAAGTCAGCATCAGGACAACGGTACAACAATTTTGCTTGATGCAAAGATAGCCATCGATGTGGATTTTTATACTTATGGAGTTTATGGCAATTCTGTTCCAAATGCGACTGCATACGCACTAGCTGTTACTTCAGCAGCTTCGGCTGTTTACTGCAAGGATATGAACATAAAACTTTCGGTAAGTTATCTGAGAGTTTGGACAACACAGGATCCTTATACTTCAAACAGCGGAAACATTCTGCTGGACCAGTTTGTAGCTGAATGGGTGGCAACACAGGGCAGCGTTGATAGAGTTGTTGCACACCTTATCAGCCGGAGATCGAGTATTGATGTCGGTGGAATTGCTTATGTTGGTGTTTTATGCAACATGAGTTTAGGATACGGTTTGAGTTCAGTTAACGGAACAATAAATCAATTGCCTGCATATTCTTATGATGTAGTTGTTGTTGCACACGAGCTCGGACACAATTTCGGATCACCTCATACTCACAGTTGTGTTTGGGTTGGCGGACCGATAGACAGTTGTTACATTGTAGAGGGAGGATGCTATAACGGACCTTCACGTCCCACAGCCGGAACGATCATGAGCTATTGTGATACAGAAGGCGGAACAGTAGTAATGGATTTCGGTCAGCAGCCGGAAGCATTGATCAGACAAAGGGCAGAGAATGCAGGCTGTATTAGCGTTTCGGCAAGACCTATTTTTACTGCTTATCCAAATGGCGGAGAAACTTTCAGAACTTTATCATCTACGAAAATATTCTGGGGAACAACATTAACTGGAACATTAAATCTTGAATATTCCACAGACAACGGTGCAACGTGGAACACCATTCAGAATAATGTACCTGCTGCTAACAGGGAATATTCATGGACATTACCATACATAGGAACTACAACGCAGGGAAGAGTCAGAATTTTGAATTCTTCAAATCTCGCTGAAGGTGATACAAGCGATACAGCTTTCAGGATTCTTTTGTCATACAATCCTTTTAATGTTGTTTCGCCGCCAAGTCTTACTACAATTGAAACAACTCCAACATCCTCAGCTCAAAATAAATTTGTGTGGAACAGCACCGGAACACACCCGTCCCTTAAATACAAATTTAAGATAAGGAAAATTGGTGCGGGCGCGGTTGATTTTATTTACACAAGTGATAACAGCGGTTCGGACACGGTAATTACTTTCAGGAATAGTTTTCTGGATACTGTTGCAACTCTCATCGGAACAACCGGCGACTCTGTAAGATGTTCATGGAGAGGATGGGCATACAATGGATTTGATTCGGCACAGTCAACAGGAAGTTATCTTGTTACTTTGAAAAGAGTAACGGTTGGAATAAATGTCATATCTTCAATCGTTCCTGATAAATTCAATCTTGAGAATAATTATCCTAATCCTTTTAATCCTTCAACTGTCATAAAATTTGATGTGGCAAAGCTTCAGAATGTAAAGATAACGATCTATGATATGCTTGGAAAAGAGATAGAAAATCTTGTCAGTGAAAGGATGCAGCCGGGCAAGTATTCGGTTTCTTTTAACGCTGCAAACTATTCAAGCGGGGTTTATTATTATAAAATGGAAACACAGGATTTTGTTCAGACAAAAAAGATGCTGTTAATAAAATAATTAAAGATTAATAATTTTTGCAAAACTGGAAAGCCGGTCTTATAAGCCGGCTTTTTTTTTACACAAAGGTAAAATCTATTTTAAAGTAAATCTAATTTCATCTCCGTTCTTTATATCCGTTACGAGATAATAGTTGCCTGAAGCTTCATTCAGGTCAAATTTCTCAGAAGCAGATATATTTTCCGGTTTCACCTCAAATTTCAAACTGAATGTTTTGACAGATATTGAATCCGGCAAAGTGATCTTTAATCTCACATCATCTCCGGATTCAGATGCCTCAATTGAAAGATCCTTTAACTTATTCCGGAAGGCGGCAACATTTTCGAGTGATGACATCCAGCAGTTTTTGGACCGCAGAGTGTCGATGAGTTTCTTTAGCGGCTGCAGTGTTATCTCACTGAAACCGGTATGAGAAGGTTTTCCCGAATATATCATAAGACCGTGGTTCCTTTCAATTACATAATTATAAAAATCCAGAAGGTATTTTTCAAATAAACCTGCATCCTCTCTCTGAATATCTTCCGTATATTCATCTTTAATATCTGCTTTGCGGAAGTAGTAAGTGTCATCATTCTTGACGGGACACATTTCAATTAGATTCAGTGCCTTGTAATAGGCATTCAAAGCAACCGGAATATTATAAGGAAAAACAGAACCGGAATAATTCGTCAGATGATCAACACCAATGCTTGAGTCAAATATGTATCCGTTATCATTGGCATAAACCAGACCGTAAAAATTTGTACTGTTAAACGGAAACCTTACGCCTTGAAAAACTCTTGACAGGTGTTGTTCTTCAAGAATAAATTCCCTTGTAATATCGGAGTAACCGGCGGTACTCAGATCCATCTGTGAGTAAAGACCCGATTGAATGCTTAAGAGTTTATTTTCCTTTAAAATATTCTCTTCATCTTCACTTAGTGCGGAGTCTGCAAAAAAAGTTGCTGCAAGATTTTCCTTTTTCAAAAATGATGTTAAGAGTTCATAACTTTCTTTTTCACCGGAACATCCGAAACTTATACAGAAGGCACTGCTTTTACCTTCGGGCCATGGATTTACGGAATACCTGTCAGTCTTACTTCCCGGAAATCCTTTCAATATGTACTTGTAAAAATTGTCAATCTGTTCTATTCCTGAAAATCCTCCATCATTAGAAGGATGAAGAAGGTAAGTTGATGTCAAAAGATACGCTTTGCCTTTTCCGTATTCATTCTGAATGATCGCAGGGATTCGCCGTTCAGCGTTTACCCATTCAGCAAGGACTTTAAGCTTATCGGAAGTCGTTTTCGAAGGAATAAGCGCCCACTCATTCTCGGTCAGCGGCTCACGGATTCTTCCGTTCCAGATATTGATATCCTTTTCTTCAATTGAAAAACCATTAAGATCAATCTCCATCATATTGATCCCGAACACATCAGACAGCTTCCAGTTATTTGAATTTAGTTCATCATTAAGATTTGCTCTGTCGGATCCATCAGTATTATTCCTGCCTGTATTTTCCTCAGCTATCAGTGTCCCACCGTTTCTGACCCAGGTGGAAATATTCTCCATTTCAAGATCCGACAGAAAAGTAAGTGAGTACTTTTTATCGCCGTCGTGATAGCCGATAGAAGTAGGGATCAGCATAATGGAATATTGCGACAACACATCCGGCTTAAGAAGAACATCGCGGTTATCAAGCCGCACAAAAGCTCCACGTTTGTTGAAGCTTTGAATAGCAACAACAACACCCTCGGACAACTCACCGTTTCCTTCATATCCGCCTGTTGTCAGGATGAGGACTTTCGGAAGCAGAAATGATCCGGAAGGTTTATCTTCAGCAGCTTTCTTTTTGCTTTTTGACAGTGCAGGAATGATCAGATATGCGGCAGCTCCAATAAGCAGGATAAAACATAAAATTACAAATTTCTTCACTGATCAATCATTTAATTTTTCCACGATGACTTCCTTGTTTGGGTATAAATTTATATAAACTTCATTGTTCCTCGGATTATAAATCCCGTCATTTGCGCTGTTTGTAATCTTCAATACACTCCAACCCGTTATAAATTTAATTGTCAGAGGAATGTTGTAAATACCTGTGTCCAGTAAGTTTACGGCATTGATAAAAATCTTGTCGCCGTGATCCGTAATTTCAAGTTTTGAATTGAGTCTTTCATCGATATATCTTCCGACCACATTAATCGGAGCAATCCAGTAATTGGAATTTCGAATGAGACGTACCTGCTTGTCAAACATTTCAGGGGTAACCGAATATGTAGCTTTTACATTATGATATCTCATAAGATTCATCTCCTTTGAGTCATTAGGAAAAATGTTGTGATAATTCAGTATGAGCCACTTACCTTTTGAATTAATAATGTAATCATTGAGTTCGTTTAATGAGGGTGTATCCTCGCTGTAAATTGCATGAGTGGATAATCTTTCCAGGTTGATGTTGTCAGACTCGTTGATATTTTCCTCACCTGTCCTTGCAAAGAGATAGCCGGCATCTTTTGCCAGTTCAAAAATTCCCTGTCGAGTGGATGAATAAGGAAATACAAAAGTATGAATATCAGTGTTCAGGTTTTTTTCTATCGCTATTCTTGATTCCAGCATTTGTCTTAATACTTCCCCGTCAGACATTGTGTCCATCTTCACATGATAAAGATTGTGTGAAGCGATCTCGTTGCCCTTGTAAAGCAGCTCTCTTGCCTGTTTCCATCCGAATTTATCAATAGCAAAGTTTCCTTTTTCAGAAGACGGACTTGGATTTTCCTGTGTCCAGTCACTAACCAAAGCAAAAGTTGCATTGAGTCCGTATTTTTCAAGAACAGGAAGACCGTATTCATACTGAGTCATCGACGCGTCATCAAGTGATATTGTTATAGCTCCTTCTTTGTCATTATACCATTTGCAAACTTGAAATTGATTATTTATTACATACAAAGAATCTTCCGTTGCATGCATACTTCCAAACAGATCCTGAAGGACATAGTAGCTTTTTTTCAATCTACTCGTATAATCCGGCTTCTCCCATTTATCCCACTTAAAAAAGCCGGGCTTGTCTTCAGGGATTTGTTTAACATTCCTGTCATTCTTATCTGTGATGTAGGAATAAATGTAAAACCCGTCAGTCTCTGAAGACTCTATGTCACGCGTATCTTCTTTATCGTCAAGAACATTGCGCGACGAGGGATCACTTACATTAAGTAAATGCCAGGGGATACGTATCTCAAGAGTTTTATCGCTTTCATTCCAATTCCAGTTTGAATTTGAGAATTCAGGTTCATTACTATTGCCGTAAATCAATCCGCTTCGATCATACACAATTCTGCCGGTCTTCTCTCCAAGCAGACTTTCCCTTTCACGGTTTGAAAGCAGGATCTGTCTTACAAACTTTCCGCTGTAATTTTCCTTTGAAGTATAGCCAGGTACATAATCATTATAAATATCAGAATAGACCGAGTAAGCTTCGTCCACAAGAATAGACGCACTGTCTTTATTGCTTACAGTGATGAGAAATTCCAGCCCGCGCTCAACGGGTTCAGGTAAAAATGGTAACTTATGATCACCTTTGGCTTTATCATAAGTATCAATGCCTGCGTACAAATTATTTTGTGTGAAATCAAATTTATCAAGCTTGTATTTCAAGTAAAAATATTCAGCATCAGAACCTGCTGACAAGTTGTATTCACCTTCTTCAGAAATTTTCTCCTTTTCACTCCAGTCATTGCTGTTACCATCAACTGTTTTAGTTCTCTGTTCAATTGCATACAGTCCGAAATTTTGTTCGGGATTTTCCATATTATGCCAGAGCTTTCTTCTATCCGCCGGAATTTCAAAATCTATAACGAGCCAGTTAAACTTAAACCATTCATCCATCCATTCAAAATATATGGCACCTCCACACCCGGAATCAAAGATGTCTTGCGTAAGATTTTTGTTGTGTAATGCCTGCTCCTCCTCGCTGTGTCCTCCCTGACTTAAACCGTAAGGAGTATAATGACTGTTGCCCCGGCTTGAAGGTAAACCATACTCTGCGATAATCAGAGGCATATCGGGACAATGATTTTTTAGATCTTCGAGATATTCGAGATAATTGTCCTTTTCTCCCGCAGCACCGGTTTTGCTTTTATATTTGTCGTCGAGATAAATAAAATCCGGGTAATACGGATAAGCATGATAAGCAGAATACATACCGGCTTTAAAGAGATTGGTGCAGAAGAATTTTTTGAAGTCAATGCTTTCAATATCATTATCATACTCTCTTACTTTTTTGTTCTCAATAAATTCCGAATTATGATACATAGGATCGACAGGGAGCCAGTTCACAAACGACAACGGTCTTTGCTCTTCATAGATCTGAGTTTCATACTGAACAGTAAAATCCATCATCTGTGCAAGCCAGCATTCCATAGGAGTACCGGCAGGAAGTGAAATGAAATTTCCGGTAAAATTTTTTGATCCGGGATTTTTTTTGTTTGTTGTTGTAACAGTAACCGGCTCCCATTCCCTCCCAAGCAGAATTGAAACTACAAAATGTGAAATATCCCGCGCGTAAGTTCCCGCTGCATGTCCCGGTCTTTCCTGAATAATAGCATTGCCGTGAATTACATCAATGACATCCTTTATCTCTTTCTGAAATTTTTCGGAATAACTTTTTTCGAGATAATTATTGCTGTCTGCTTCATCTGCCCATACTCCCTGCATCAGGTAAAGCGGCTTGTTGCTATTTTCAATATTGTATTGAGCAAAAGCTTCATAAAACTCCGGAGGAAGTATAGTGTAAATCCTTACAGTATTTGAATTCATCGCAGCGATCTTCTTGAACCAGTCAAGATATTGCTCATAAGTAGCGGAAAATTCTGAAGGATAATTTCCGGGAAGTGCAACTCCCATATTCACTCCTTTCAAAAAATGACTTTTCCATTCACTGATATTCTCTCCGTCCTTGATCTTATTGTTTTGTATGGAAAAAAATTTCTTACCAGTTTTAAACCGGAATTTGGAATTTTCGGATTTTATCTGAAGCTCTGCATAAGAAATTTCAGGAAGCAGTTTTTTCTTTTCCCCTCCGACATTTATCCTTACGATTCTCTTTTCACGTATCGAATCTTCAAACTGCATCATCTTAAAAACTATAAAGCCAAGAAATAATACAAAAAGAAGTATTATGAGAATTTTTAACTTCGCTGCCGAGAAAAAAGATGCTGCTGATGTCTGCATAAGTTTGTTAATACAAATGTTTTTTCAAAAACTTTTTGTAACGTTGAGAAAACTGTTGTAACTTGTGTAAAAAGGATCGTTATACCTGCTAAGTCCGACTGACATTGAAAATTTATCATTGAAGTATCCCAGCTCTCCGTCAATATCCCAGATGAAAACATTACTGTTGTCAATGTGCGCGCCGCTCCCGAAATAGATATAGTAACTTTTGTAGGTATCATACAGGTAAGTATAAAGTCCGGATACTTTTCTGTCCGCAGGTGAATAATACAGCGGAGAGTAATACCTGTAATCCCTTGTGTTAAAATTAAATCCAATCTTGATAAGCGGATTTTCCAGGAATTTATATCTTATGTCAAAACTGATTTGCGAATTGGGATTTTTTGCCTTCGCCTGGTATCCGTCAACATAATTAAAATCAACCAGTCCGAAAAAATATCCCGCGGAGATATTGAAGTCAGAGTACTTTATCTCAAGGATGTCCCGGACATAATTCTGTGCAACATCATTCCAGTAATAAAAATAGTCGTGCGACAAAGTAAGATAGTTACTGAAGGTTGTTTTATCAATTTGCAATGAAGATTTATAAGATGCACCGTAAGAGGTAAGTGTTGTATCACTTATACTTCCTGACACGAAAAGACTTAGTGTGTTGTGATCATTAAAGTCATAGTCGGTCTTCAGAGTAGTATTGTCAAACCATCTCTTTCTGTCAGGTTTATCAATCTCTTTACGTTTTGCATTCTCAAGTAAAAAACCAAATCCAATTCTGAATTTATCACTGAGTACTTTATTGATTTTTAAATTCTGATAAAATGAATTTGTACTGTACGCTTCTTCGATCTCACGCAGGAATCCGCTTTTGTATGTGACTTCAAGATCATTGAAGAAATTGTTTGTTTCACCGGGAAACTTAAGACTATTTTTTTTAAAATCAATGAGTTTGAGCATTGATCTTTTGACAATGCTTTTTTTAAAGTCCGTGAGCAGAAGATTATTCCTTGGATCAAACGTGACTGAATTTTTGAGAATAATATGATTGCTGAAGGCATATACATTCTGGAATTGATAATAGAAAATTATCAGGCAAAGAATGCAATATGACAAATATTTCTTCAGTTTAATATTAACCTGCTTTGGAAGTTGTAGAGACAACTCTCTGAATCCCCTTTCTTTCAAATTTATTCCATTCGCTTTTTTCCCTTACAAAATCGATGAGTCCTTTGAACTGAGAAAATATTTTAAAAAAAGAATAGCTGAAATCACCTGCAATGCTTGCTCCAAGCAGCTTTGCCCAGTCGCCAAATGTATTGTACCTCAGAGCTTCTCTGTTTCTTAATGCCTGTTTCTCGCTCCATCTTTCAATGATAACTGTAGTTATGCTTGTGATAAGTGCTGTTGTAATAGTAATTAAAAGTGCCATAAGCATTACCCATGTAAAATTTATCATGCCGTTAATGCTGACATAGACAAGGAATGCAAGAGCACTCAGCTTTAACAAAGGAGAAATCAATTCAAAGAAAATATAATACGGGAAAGCGAGAAGTCCTGTTGAAAAATATTTCGGGTCAAAGAGCATCTTACTGTGCATGAATAAACATTCCGCAAGCCCAAGATGCCAGCGTGCACGCTGCTTAAATAGATTTTTTGAATTGTCTGGGACTTCTGTCCAGCAAAGAGGTTTTGCAAGATAAACAATTCTGCCGGGCATATTATTTTCATGATAATATCGCCATAGCCGGACAACGATTTCCATGTCTTCGCATACTGTAGCTTTTCCGGCGGGGAAAATTTTACGGATGTATTGATGATCGTTGATGGATGTTAAGAATCCACCGGCGTTCAGCAGATCTTCTTTACGGTAAATTGAAAATGCACCGGACATTATCAGCAGTGAATTGATCTTGCTCAATCCGATGCGGGACACCAAAAAAGATTTTATGTACTCAATGATCTGCCACAAGACCCAGATATTATGCGGCATTGCTGAACTGATGATCTTATTGTCATGGATCACCGCTCCGTTTGAAATCACAAGTTGACCGCCTGAAACGAAAACTCTTTTATCCATCAGCAATGGCATCACAACTTTTTTAAGAGAACCTTCATCAAGGATCGAATCGGCATCGATCGTACAAATGAACTCGCCGGAAGAGAAATTGATGCCTGCATTGACTGCGTCAGCTTTACCACCGTTGATTTTATCAACAAGGAATATTTTTGAATCATCCGATTTATAGATTTTTTTCACATTAGAAGTATTGAGAACATTGTCATTTAAGGAGTTATATGGCTTAAGATCAAAAGCAGTGAGAACAGTTTCAACTGTTTTGTCCGTCGAGCCGTCATTAACTATAATCATCTCATAGTCAGGGTAGTCAAGCTTTTCGAGCATTTGAATACAGTTAACAATGGATACTTCTTCGTTGAAAGCAGGGATGATGATGGAGGATTTACGGTAAAACTCGTTCATTTCTATTTCTACTTCATACTTTTTTTTATCGGATTTAAATGTAAAGACAAAGATCAGAAATAAAATGATGTCTATAATGAAATAACTTAAAAAATAAATTATAAACAATTTTTCAACAATTCTTACCGGTAAGTTTTCCAAAGATTTGGGGAGAATATATTATGACAAAAAATTAAGTTAAAATTAAACTTAATCACAAAACATTAAAACATAATTTGCGGAAATTATATTTTAATGTTCTCAGGGTTTATTTATATTGGTTTATCCAAATTAAACTTAATAAAGTATAAAAACAATTTTCATTTTCCCCCAACAAACCAAATCTATCCCCAAATGAAGTTTTTTATAGTTCTGATAATGATTGTGATGATCACAGCTAATTGCGATCACTCATTCTCTCAGGTATCCACACAATGGCGGAGCAATTATAACGGCATTGCAGGTGATACAGATATTGTAACATCCGTTGCAGTCGACACTGCCGGGAATGTTTATGTCACCGGTTGCAGTGCAGGCAGCGGGACCGGAAAAGATTTTGCAACGATAAAATATAGTCCGTCCGGTATGCAGCTTTGGGCAATGAGGTATAATAATGATGAGATCAATCTTGATGACATTGCAAACGAAATTGCACTGGATGCACTAGGGAATGTATATGTTACCGGACAAAGCAGAGGTATATTCTTTGATGATTATCTTACGATAAAGTATTCGCCATCGGGTGATCTGCTTTGGAAAGCGAGATACAACGGAAAAGGTAATGATAACGACATTGCCAGTGATATTAAAATCGACGGACTGGGAAATACTTTTGTCACGGGTTACAGTGTCGGTGCCTCAACGAGCGAGGACTTTACAACAATAAAGTATAACCCAGCCGGTGAACAGCAATGGCTTGCAAGTTATAACAATCCTGAAGCCGACGACATTGATATTGCAACTTCGCTTTCGCTGGACAATTCCGGAAATGTGTTTGTTGCAGGTTTTAGCATCGGTGCAGGAAGTCAGGAGGATTATGCACTCGTAAAATATAATTCCTCAGGCAATGAATTGTGGAACAAGAGATATAATGGTCCGGGAAACAGCTATGACATTACAAGTGCAATGACGATCGATAATTCAGGCAACGTTTATGTGACCGGCTACAGCTTCGGAAACGGAAGCGAGGAAGATTATGCTACTGTTAAGTATAATATAGATGGAGATCTTCAATGGGCAACACGGTATGACGGACCTTCGGGAAGTTTTGACATCCCGCGATCTATTGCAGAGGACAACTCCGGGAATATTTATGTAACGGGTTATAGCTTTGACAATACCACTTATGAAGATTTCGCAACGATTAAATATGACCCGAATGGAAACGAGGTTTGGGCGCGACGATTTAACGGACAAGGGGATGATTTTGATATTGCGGCAAAAGTAAAAACTGATTCGAAAGGAAACATTTACGTCACCGGCTATAGTTATGAACAGGAGACAAATGAAAATTTCACTACAATAAAATACAACTCTGACGGTGTTCAGCAGTGGACTGAAATTTATAACGGCGAAGATAACGGAAAAGATATTCCAAGTGATCTTGCAGTCGATATTGATGACAATGTATATGTAGCCGGCTACGGCAGCGATGGTCTGGGCAATGTTGATTACATTACACTAAAATATTCTCAGACAACAGGCGTTAACAATTATCAGGCAAGCATTCCACAGGGATATTTACTAAACCAGAATTATCCAAATCCTTTCAATCCTTCAACTGTCATTGGTTATCAGTTAAGAAGCAGAAGTGATGTAAGTATTAAGATATTTAATATTAACGGGAAGGAAGTCAGCACACTTGTGAATAAAAAGCAGGATGCGGGGAGTTATAAAGTAGAATGGAATGCAGTTGAATTTGCAAGCGGAATATATTTTTATAAACTGGACATAGGCGGAAGATATAATGATACGAAAAGAATGATCCTTTTAAAATAATTTTGAAATAATTTTCATTTAAATTTTTTTCTTTATTGAAAATTCAGACACTTGGTTATTAGTTTAATTAAATGAGTATAAAGGGTAAATTAAAGAAAAAATTTAATGCAGGAAAAGGTAAATGTTGTAATCATTGGCGCAGGATTTGGCGGGTTTCAGGCAGTAAAAAAGCTTGCCCGTCAGAAGAATTTCAAGATCACCTTAATTGACAAAACCAATCATCATCTGTTCCAGCCGTTGCTCTACCAGGTAGCCACTGCAGTATTAAGCCCCGCCGACATTGCTATTCCTTCCAGATCTCTCACCGAGAAATATGAAAACGTTACAGTTATAATGGATGAAGTTACAAGAATCGATAAGGAAAATAAGAGCGTTTATTTCGACGGAAGATCGTTGAAATATGATTTTCTTATACTTGCAATGGGAGCTCAAACCGGTTACTTCGGTCATGATGAATGGAAGAAATATACATCAGGGTTAAAAAATCTGCCGGATGCTCTTGAAATCAGGAAGAGACTTTTACTTTCATTTGAGGAAGCGGAGAATCATCCTGAAGATGCGCGTAAACTTTTAAAGTATATCATTATCGGCGGCGGACCTACCGGAGTCGAAGTTGCGGGCTCAATAGCCGAACTTTCACGCGTAATTATAAAGAAGGATTTCAGAAACATTGATACAAGTAAGGCGGAGATAATACTGATCGAAGGAGGATCTGACCTTGTACCTTCATTTGACCGTAAACTTTCAGTTTATACAAAGAGACAACTTGAAAAGCGGGGAGTTAATGTGATGCTTAATGCCCGGGTTTCAAATGTTGAAGACAAAAAAATTTATGTTAACACACATGAAGGACAGAAAATTATAGAAGGCAATATTATCATCTGGGCTGCGGGAGTCGAGCCGGTTAATTTGACACAAACACTCGGAACAAGTCTTGACAGAAGCAAACGGGTGATTGTAAATCAGTATTGTCAGATCGAAGGATACGATAATGTCTTTGTGATCGGTGACATGTCGGACTACAGGCAAGCCAACGGAAAGCCGCTGCCCGGTGTTGGTTCTGTTGCCATGCAGCAGGGAAGATATGTCGCAAAGTTCATAATCAATAAGTTTAAAGGTAAACAGACACCTCCGTTCCGGTTTCTTGACAAGGGCAACATGGCAACCATCGGAAGGAAGAATGCGATTGCCGAATACAGGTCTTTAAAAATGACCGGTCTGATAGGCTGGTTCGCGTGGCTGTTCGTTCATTTATATTACATGGTCGGATTTAAAAATAAAATCTCTATACTTATCACCTGGATATGGAGCTACCTGACCTTTGGCGCTGGCGCGAGAGTAATACAGGATCCTATTAATTCAAAGAGCAAAGAAGACTCTTTACATTAGCAATGAGTGAGAGAAAAATAACGGATAAGCTTGTTTCGGAAAGACCGGAAAGTTCATTGAAGACGGGTTCAGTCTTCTTGATAAAAAGGGCATGGATACGGGAAATATTTTGATCAGACTTGATTACAGTAAAACCTAAACGAAACCTGAAACATGGAAAAGAAAAAATATTGCTATCAGTTAAAATTGTTTCCGGTTTACTTTGAACAGGGAAGCTGGAAGGAACGGGAGAATAATATTTTATCGAATCATTTCAATTATTTAAAGGACCTGACCGAAAAAGGCGTCGCGATCCTGGTAGGCAGGACTGTGAATGAGCCGATGACAGAAAATGATTTCGGAATATGTATATTCGAAGCAACTTCTAAAGAAGACGCGCAAAAAATTATGGATAACGATCCCGCAATCCTAAATAAAATAATGTACGCCGAGCTTTATGACTTTTCACTGGCGCTTTTACGAAAATGATTTTTAAAATTAATTTATAAATGTCTGAAGAAAACTACATGACGCCGTTATCGCTTGTCATCCCCCAGCTTCGGAAAAAAGGATACGGCAATGACTTTGAACTTACCATAGAAGGCATGCTTTCAAGGCATACGAAAGAAGTATTTCAGCCGGAAGAACTTACCATCGAGAGGGTATATCGGTTTGAAGGAAACTCAAACCCCGATGACATGGCAGTAATGTACGGAGTCGCTTCCGCGGGCGGAACAAAGGGAATAATCATAGACGCTTACGGGACTTACTATGACGATAAGCTTGGGGATTTTCTGAGAAAAGTGAAAATTCAGGAGGTTCAGGAGTGAAGACCATTTGCTAAATATCTGTCAGAAACTCGCCTGTTAAAAATCAGTTCTCCAGTCCAACTCTTATTATATCTTCCCCGAACTTTGTTTTTATCCTGTCCAGCGCATAGAAAGGAAGTGATATTTTTTTCTCAAACAGATCAAGATTGTATTCGCGCGTATCAATGTGCAGATCGTAAACGCCAATTCCAAACTGTCGAGCTCTTAGAATTTTACCCGGCTTGCGTTTAAATTTGCTGTAAAGATTCAGAGCGAAATTGAAAAGTTCACGGTCATCATTTGTATGTCTTGGAAGTTTTGCTAATCCCGACTCGTATGAAAGATCTTCGAATCTGAGTGAAAGGTGCATGGCGCCCGCAACAAGCTGCTTTGAGCGAAGCTTGCGGCAGATGTATTCTCCCATCCTTCTTATTTCCTTTGATACATCATGATCCTCAAAGATATTTTTTGACATGGTATGATTATGGCTGAGGGATTTTTCGGGACGCTCTTTAAGAATGATCTCCGAAGTATCTTCTCCTCTTGCCATTTTTCTGAAAATGATCCCGTTGATTCCGAATTCCTTTTTTATTAATCTCTCACCGCAGCAGGCAAGCTCTCCGATGGTATTGATCCCGAGAATGGCAAGGCGTTTTTCAATTCTTCTCCCTACTCCCCAGAGCTTTGAAGCTGACATTGCATGGATCTTGCTTTCATTCTCCTTTGTGATGACAGTAAGCCCATCGGGTTTGTTAAGTTTTGTTGCAAGCTTGGCAAAAGTTTTATTGTATGAAATTCCCATAGATACTGTAAGATTTTCGACCTCTTTAATTTTGCTTTTTATTGCTGCTGCGACCTTGCTTGCTTCATAGAAATTTTTTACCACCGGCGTAAGATCAACAAAACATTCATCGATGCTGTACTGCTCAATAAACTTATCAGGAACAAAATCCTTAAGTATCGCGAGCAGGTTTGCCATGATAGCTTCATACTTAGGACCATAGCTTGGCAGTGATACAAGTTCGGGGCACAATCTCTTTGCCTCAAGGACAGACATTCCTGTCTCGACTCCCATCGCACGCGCCTCATATGAAGCAGTCATTACAATTCCTTTCCCGCCTTCGACACCGCCCACTGAGACAGGCTTCCCTCTGTACCTCACATTGTCACGTTGCTCCACCTGTGCAAAGAAAGCATCAAAATCCATGTGAGCAAAAAATCTTTTCTCATGCGATACAATATGAACACTCATGTCTTTTATATGCGGGAATGAATATAAGGGCATGATGCGGACTCTCTTGAATAGCTTGTTGAATTCGTCGCCTTCACGCGGAATAAAGAATGTGGAGCTTATGTTTTGCATACCTTAATAATATAGGGTAATATATGAATTTTAATTCTAAAAATTAAGAATCAAAATTTGCAAATTTATTTTTCCATCACATCCGCCCAAAACAACGTGATTTAGAAAGTAAAAATTTTAGTTTCGATTAACTTCGCTTTCTTTTGAAAAACTCCCGCATAAAAGCATTGCGGGACAGGCGCCAGAAAGCTTGGCAAAGAAAAGTTTCCCGCTGGTGATAAAATGCCGGAAATTCAGATCAATGGCGGCAGGAATTCCAACAAGTAACGGGGTGATGACTTGTGGCCGGTGCTTGACTCGGGAATTCCTGCTTGTCGCCATTGCCCTGAATTTCTTATCGGCAATTTCTCACAGGCGGGTTTTTTATGTATGATAATGATTAACTAAATTGTTTATTAGTTTAAGACTATTTAAGTGTTGATAAAATGTTTTGGATAGCACTGTTTTCCATAAGCATTAGATAAAGCTTATTTGGTAAAAGTATTCCGGAGAGAAACGCGATGATCTGATGTAGAATATTCATTTTGCATTGAATCAAAATGTATAGTTTCTATTTTGCAATGACTTCCAAAATTTTAAATACAGGAAAATTAAAACCGATAAAAAAATCCTTCTCAAAGCTTATGCTACGATGTGTACTTCCAAAAGGATGGCTGAAATCTACGATGAGAACCGACAGATATGCAAGTATGTCCATTCGACTTCAAGAGGGCACGAAGCCATTCAGCTTGCCGTTGGAATGCAGCTTAGGGAAATTGATTTCATAAGCCCATATTACCGTGACGAATCAATTCTTCTTGGAATGGGGCTTGAGCCGTATGAATTAATGCTTCAGCTTCTCACAAAAAAAGACGATCCTTTCTCGGGAGGAAGGACTTACTACGGTCATCCCTCACTAAAACGTGAAGGCTTTCCAAAAATACCACATCAGTCCAGTGCAACAGGTATGCAGGCAATACCTGCCACGGGCATCGCTCACGGCATTTCATATCTTGAGTCGATGAACCTTCATAAAAAAAATGAATACCCTGTCGTTGTGTGTTCGCTTGGTGACGGCTCAGTCACTGAAGGCGAAGTATCGGAAGCATTTCAGATGGCTGTATTAAAACAGCTTCCCATAATTTATCTTGTTCAGGATAATCAATGGTGCATCTCCGCGAATTCAGATGAAACGCGTGCCATGGATGCTTATGAGTTTGCGGCAGGATTCAAGGGAATGAAACGAATGAAGGTTGACGGCTCTGACTTCATTGAAAGCTATGACAAATTTTCAGAAGCTCTCGATTTTGTCAGAAAGAAAAGGAAGCCGGTATTGATCCATGCAAAGGTTCCTTTGCTCGGACATCATACTTCGGGTGTAAGAAAGGAATGGTACCGTGATGATCTTGTCGAGCATGAAAAGAACGATCCTGTAGTTAAGTTAAGAAAAGTATTATCAGAGCAAGGTATCACCGAAGATGAAATTTTAAAAATAAAAACCGCATCAATCAGGACAGCGAATGAAAGTTTTCAAAAGGCAGTAGCGGCGGAAGAACCGGATACATCATCTTTATATATTCACGAGTTTGCTCCTACACCCGTAACAGAAGAAAAGGGAGTTCGTGAACCAGAAGGGCGAGAACCTGTGATCATGGTAGACTCTGCTTTATTTGCCGTAAATGAAATTCTTAAGAAGCATCCTGAAGCGATCTTGTACGGGCAGGATGTGGGTAAAAGACTCGGCGGCGTTTTCCGTGAAGCTGCAACGCTTGCGCAAAAGTATGGAGACAACAGGGTTTTCAATACACCAATTCAGGAAGCATACATTGTTGGTTCGACAGCCGGAATGAGCGCGGCGGGTGTAAGACCGATAGTTGAAATACAGTTCGCTGATTATGCCTGGGCAGGTATCAATCAGCTTGTGGTCGAGCTTTCCAAGTCCTGTTATCTTTCAATGGGAAAATATCCGATCTCATCAGTGATAAGAATTCCGTGCGGCAGTTATGGAAGCGGAGGACCTTATCATTCAGACTGTATTGAATCAAGCATACTTCCGATACGGGGAATAAAAGTCGCGTTCCCAAGCAACGCCGCGGATATGAAAGGATTAATGAAGTCAGCGTTTTATGATCCTAACCCGGTCATAATGTTTGAGCACAAAGGTCTTTACTGGAGCAAGGTTCCGGGAACGGACGCGGCGAAGTGTCCCGAACCTGATGAAGATTATATTATACCTTTTGGGAAAGGAAGAATAGTTCAGAACGCTTCTGAAGAAAAGATCAATAGCGGTGAAACTCTCACAGTAATAACATACGGAATGGGTGTTCACTGGGCGCTTAATGCTTCCAAAAAGTTTACGGGGCAAATTGAGATAGTTGATCTGAGAACATTGTATCCGCTTGACGAAGAAATGATCTATGATTCAGTGAAGCGTCACGGTAAGTGCATTGTAATAACAGAGGAGAAGGTATTGAATTCATTTGCAGAAAGTCTTGCCGGCAGAATTTCGAAAAATTGTTTCAGATTTCTTGATGCGCCGGTTGAAGTAGTGGGTTCGGTGAATATGCCTGCAGTGCCGTTAAATTCAGGACTGGAAAAGGAAATGCTTCCCAATGCTGAAAAGGTCGGTGTGGTTTTTGAAAGAGTTCTAAATTCATAAGCACTTAAATTCTTTACTTGTCCGGAGTTGTTTCGGTCGGCTGTTCTGATTCTTTTAAAAGCATATCTATCTCTTCCTGTGTTAATTTGTTTTCACCATCAACATTTGTAGAATCTGTTTTGACTTCCTCGATCTTTTTTTCTCCTTCAGTTTCAGGTTTTGTAATTTCTTCATTATTGATCTCAGGAGTTTCAGATTTTACCGAATCAGTAGTGGAATTTTCTTTTGTTGAATCTACAGGTATCTCAAGCGAAGCAATATAATCAAGCATTGGAGAAACTTTCTGTGCATATTCAGAAGACGGAAATTTTTCTTTCAGCTTTTTATAATATAAAACAGAACTGTCTTTATTGAAAAATTTATTTTCATAAATCCATCCGATCGAATAAAGTGACTTTGCAACGAGAGTATCATTCGGGAATGTAGACTCAACTCCCTGCAGCTCGATGATCGCTTCTGCGTATTTATTATTGTTCATTAAATACATTACCTGATTAAATAGCTGTTCCAAAGGATTTCTGTAAATTTCGGATTCATTCATTTTTATCCCCATAATTTTCTTTGACTCAAACGCATAGATCGAGTTTGGATAGGTGGCGATAAGTTTCGTAAAAGTCTCGTTGGCTTTAGCCGAATCATTATAATTTTTATAAAAATTGGCAAGCGTGTATAAGAGCTTTTGCTGTTTGGCGGATTCAGGATATTTTTCCGTAAGCAACTTCAGATAATATTCAGTAGAATCCTTTTTGTTGAGGTCATAAAGAAAAAGTTCTGCAAGCGAATAGTACGCGTTGAATACTTTTTCTTCTTTGTCTTTTCCAAGACGAAGTTCTTCTTCTGCCTTGAGTGAATCGCTGATGGCTTTCAAAGAATCATTGTTGATCACACTTCCTGTGTCATTCTTTTCAGTATTTATCTCTCTGCCTTTTTCCTGATTTCCGGGATTTGAAGGACTGTTGGAAGGACTATTTGTCGGGGCTTTAACATCGGTAGGATCTTCTTTGATCGAATCTTCGGCGCCGGAATTGATCACAAAAATTTTACCGCCCGCCTTGCCTTTTCCGTCACCTCTCTGTCTTCCGTCATCTTCGGGCGGATCCACAGTTTTATTTTCTATCTGCTCAATTCCTTTTTCTTCATTGTAAATTTTACGATACTCTTCAACCGCCGCGTTTTCAGTAGGTATGGAAATATTGCTGGAATCTCCAACTTCTCCGAGAAGGTTAAAATATTTTTCAAAGGTTGAAGATTTTGAAAAGCTTTCTTTGTAAAAATCAGAGCCGATACTTTCTCCGACTGCTTTTTTATAATTCACAAGAGCATTCATATAATCATTATTTACTTCTTCTTCATATTTTGCAAGGTGATAGTAAGCATCAGAAGAGACGGGAGTGTTTGGATACTTCACGATCACTTCGTAATATTTTTCCTGTGCCTCTTTTATCTTGTTCTGATCGAATAAATTGTTCGCGATCTCAAGATCAACAAGCTGTGTAAAGCCGATCTCATCACGGTATTTTCTTCTGAGATTATCAAGCTCTTCAGATGCTGCTCCAAATTCTTTATTGTATAAAAGTCCTTTTGCATAATTCAATCTTGCAAAAAAGGACAGATCAAAATCCGAAGTATATGTCAGGACATTCCGGTATTCGGTTGCCGAAAGCTCCGGCTTATATCCTGAAAGTATCTTTGCAAGTATGAACTGGCTCTGAGCTTTTCTTTCTTTATTTTTTGAAAAATCTATGGCTGAATTAAAATAATTCACCGCATCTTCGTAACCTCCCTTGTTATATGAAAGTACACCAAGCTCACTTGCGGCAAAAGATTTGGTTTCGTTGTCAGTGGAATTTTTAAATAAGTTCTGAAAGATCTTTTCACTTTCCTCAAGCTTTCCAAGCTTGAATTTTGTCCTTCCTAAAAACAAGATCGCTTCATCGGCACTCGGGCTGCTTGAAAACTTTGACAGGAATTCATTGAACGTCCGCTCGGCTTTATAATAGTCTCCGAGATAATAATAGGATTCTCCTATTATCAGCACGGCATTATCTATGAACTTACTGTTCTTATGAAACTGAATTATCTTCGAGCTTCTTTCGATCGCCTTATCAAGCTTTTCCTTTACCGATCCGCCTACCGGTGGATTAATGCCGAGTGAATCAAGCCGCCTGTTGTAAAATGATATGAGTGAAATATTATACTCATCCATTGCTTCTTCAAAATCCTGTTGTGATTTAAAAAATGTATTGAAATAAGCAGTAAAGTTCTCAACACGGTTACCGATAAACAGATAAGAAGCAAAGTCCTGATAGCTGAAATCAAGTGATGAGTTGTAATTCGGTTCGTAGCTGCCATCGGTGGAGTCGTATTGCTCGGTTGATAAGGTTTTGTGGGTTATGAAATTGCAACTGCTCTGAAAAACCAATGCTAAGATGATCGCCGGAAGTAGAATTATTAATTTTATAGATCTCAAATTTTAAATTTTCGTTTGTTTAAAATATTTTTAATAAGAAGTTTAATCAAGACAATTTAACAATTAGAACTGACTTTGTCGAAAAAAAGGTTCATTTAATTAATAATACAGAAGATAAGGTCAAGTGAAGCATGCATGACTTCCGTCCTTTTTACTTTCAACTTCCGGTCAACTCTATAAGTTTAGAATTGAAACTATATGAGAGTAGGTTTATATTTATTCACATAAAAAATTTAAATTTATTAATGGCAAAAAGCAAAGAAGAAAAATCTGAAATAATTAAACGCATTAATGAAAACGGCGAACCTGAGACAGAGGTCATTTTTGAAGCTAATACAAATATTCCGGATCTTAAATCAACCATACCATCAAAGCTCCCCGTCCTTCCTTTGAAAGACATTGTTGTTTTTCCATATATGATGTTTCCCATCCTTGCCGGAAGGGAAAGCACTATTGCAGCAATAAACAAATCCATCGAAAAGGATAAATTCATTATGCTTGTTACACAGCTTGATGAAAAGATAGAAGACCCGACTTTTGAAAATCTGTATAAGACGGGGACAGTAGCAAAGATCATACAGGTGCTGCGGCTGCCTAACGGGCTTATCAAGGTTCTTGTTGACGGACTCATTCCCGCGAAGATAGAAAAGTTTCACAATGAAAAATTTATATCCGCAGATATTAAATTAAAGAACAGCGCGTTCAAAAAAGATACTGAGCTCGAGGCATTGATCAGACAGGCATCTAAGTTATTTACCGAATATGTGAACACTAACCGCTCAATTCCGCAGGAGACACTGGTCGCTTATGAAAATATCAGTGAAGCCGATAGGAAGCTCTATTACATTGCTTCAACTGTTAACGCGGATGTTCATAAGAAGCAACAGATACTTGAGATCACAGATCTTCACAAGCAGTTTTATGAAGTGTTGTATCTGATGGGATCCGAGATGGAAGTGCTTAATGTTGAAAAGGAAATTGACGCGAAGATATATCAGACAATGCAGAAGAATCAGAGGAAGTTCATTGTTCAGGAACAGATCCGGATCCTGCAGGATGAGCTGGGAGACGGCACTGAAACAGATCCCGAGCTTATCAAGCTGAAGGAGCAGATCGAAAAAAGCGGAATGCCTGAACCGGTGATGGCAAAGGCAATGGAAGAATTTACCAAGCTGAAAAAGATGCCTTCTATGTCGCCTGATTATTCGGTCATACGGAATTATCTCGACTGGATGGTAAGTGTGCCATGGAATAAATTTACCGATGATAATTTTGATCTTTCAAACGCGAAGAAGATACTTGATGAAGATCATTACGGTCTTGATAAAGCAAAGGATCGTATACTGGAACTCATAGCGGTTCTGAAATTACTTCACGGAAAAAATATTACAAAGTCTCCAAAAGGTCAGATCCTCTGTTTTGTCGGACCTCCGGGTGTGGGAAAGACCTCACTTGGAAAATCCATAGCCCGCGCGATCAACAGAAATTTTGTAAGAATATCTGTTGGCGGCGTGAGAGACGAAGCGGAGATCCGTGGACACAGACGAACTTACATCGGCTCAATGCCCGGTAAGATAATTCAGGCTATGAAAAAAGCCGGAAGCGTGAACCCTGTCATTCTTATTGATGAGATAGACAAGATGAGCAATGACTACAGAGGAGATCCTTCGAGCGCGATGCTTGAAGTTCTGGATCCGGAACAAAATTCGACATTCAATGATCATTATCTTGATGTTGATTTCGATCTTTCAAATGTATTGTTCATTACTACTGCTAACGTATATTATAACATACCACTGCCGCTTCTAGACAGGATGGAAATAATTGAAATGAGAAGCTATCTTGATTTTGAGAAAGTACAGATCGCAAGAAGACATATCATTCCGAAGGAGATCACAGAGCACGGACTTACCCCTGAAATGATCGAGTTTCCCGATCCTGTAATTTTAAAGATCATACAGGAATATACACGTGAAGCTGGTGTCAGAAATCTTGAAAGAGAAATTTCTTCTGTAATAAGAAAGCTCACAAGAGAGATAGTCGAGCAGAACAGCACTTCCAAAAAGAAGATCATTATTTCAAAAGAGCAGGTAGAAAAATATCTGGGTGTTCAAAAATATGTGCAGAAGATCGCCGATGACAAGACCAAAGATAAGATCGGCTCGGTGATTGGTCTTGCATGGACTTCGATGGGCGGTGATATTCTCAATGTTGACGTAACGATCATGAAAGGATTGAGTAAATTAATTTTAACGGGTAAACTAGGTGACATAATGAAAGAATCTGCGCAGGCGGGACTTTCTTATATCAAATCGAACGCAAAGCTGTTCAAAATTCCGGAAACATTCTTCAAGGAAAAAGAGATACATATCCATCTGCCTGAAGGCGCAATTCCAAAAGACGGTCCTTCAGCAGGTATTACGATGATAATGGCAATGCTATCAGCGATCACAAAATGTCCCGTCAGACCTGATGTGGCAATGACCGGAGAGATAACACTCAGAGGTAATGTGCTGCCGATCGGCGGATTGAATGAAAAGCTGCTGGCGGCTGTAAGGAGCGGAATTAAAACAGTTCTGATCCCGAAGGATAATGAAAAAGATCTTGTGGAGATCCAGAAAGAGATATTGGATCAGCTAAAGATCGTTCCGGTCTCGAAAGTTGAGGACGGAATAAAATATGTATTCAAGGATAAGAAGGTCGAGTTCAAGAAATAGATCTTTTAAGATGAGATACTTTCTTTATATGTGATTTTATAAATCAGTGATTTCTCTGTTGTATAGATTTAATGTGTGTTCTATTTTTGTTTGGAATTGAGATCTGCTCTCACGTAATTAATAATAATCTATTTTAAAAAATTTTGTCAGGATATAAAGTTTCCGCCCGTAAATACCGGCCGCAAAAATTTTCCGATGTAACATCCCAGGAATTCGTGACACAGACTTTGAAGAATGCAATACTTTCCGGGAAGATAGCTCATTCATATTTGCTGAGCGGTCCCCGCGGAGTGGGAAAGACAACCATTGCAAGGATCTTTGCGAAGGCTCTGAACTGTACCAATCTAAAGGATGGTGAGCCCTGTAACAAATGTGATTCGTGTATTGAGATCACCAATGGAACACATCCCGATGTATTCGAGCTTGATGCTGCTTCCAACCGTGGCATTGACGATGTACGGGCGATACAGGACGCCGCAAAATTCTTTCCTATTAAAGGTAACTATAAATTTTTCATCGTTGATGAAGTTCATATGCTCACACAGCAGGCATTCAACGCCCTGCTCAAGATACTGGAAGAACCGCCGGAATATCTTGTGTTCATTTTAGCTACGACCAATCCTGAAAAAATCCCAACAACTATCGCGAGCAGGTGTCAGCGTTTTCCTTTGCAGAGAATTAAGATCCGGGAAATAATTGACAACATAAAGCTGATCGCAAAGGAAGAAAAAATTAAGATAGATGATGAATCATTGTTCTTAATTGCAAAGCTTGGTGACGGCGCTTTGAGAGACGCGCAGGGTGTGTTTGACATGGCGGTTTCTTTTTGCGGTGAAAAGATTGCTTATGATGAGCTTAAAAATTTTCTCAATATTCCGGATAAGGAAATTTATTTTAATTTTACAAAGTCCATCCGTGAAGGCAATGCAAAGGAGATCCTGATCTATTTTAATAAGCTTAACGAGCAGGGCTTTGACATGCAGACTTTTTTTAACGGACTGACTGAGCACTTGCGTGATATCATGATCGTAAAATCCACAGGGAAGCCGGACCTTCTTGATGAGTCGGATTCGGTAAAGGAGAAATATGTAAAGGAAGCAGTTGAATTTTCCGATGAGCAGATCGGACGTCTGATGAAAGTAATGTTCGAGGCGGAAAGCAGATTCAAATATTCATCGAATCAGAAGATTTTGCTTGAGGCAATTTTAGCAGAGCTATGCAGAGTGAATACTGAAGTAATTGATCTTTCGTCCATACTGTCCGAGATTGAATCGGTTAAAAAAAAAACTCTGAACCGTAATGGCAGTGTTCAGAGTGTTTCTGTTAATACTGAAAAGCAGGAAAAGCAATTAGTAAAAACTTTAGAACCGGAAGTAAAAGTATCTGAGGTAAAGAAGGAAGAAAAAGTTTTCCCCGTAACTGAAGTCAAAAAAGAAATTCCCATTGTAAAGCAAACCGGCGAATCAGAACCTTCCGGAAATGAGCCCGAAATAATTGAAAAGCTGAAAGAGCTTTTCGCTGCCGAAGAATATAAATTCAATTAAAATATCTTGAAGAAGAATCCGAAGTATTATTCGATCAAAAAAAATTTTCTCGCAATTGAAGAGAAGTACTCAAACTATAAAGAATCGCTGGTTACAATTCTGCCTGTTCCGTTTGAGAAGACAACTTCCTACGGAAAGGGCACAGGCAAAGGACCGAAGGCGATACTTGATGCTTCGCATTATGTGGAATTTTTTGATGAAGAGATGAACAGGGAATTTTGTTTTGAAAAAGGGATCTGTTCGCTTAATCCGCTGAACTTTAAGAACATAAAAGGAAAGAAGGCTCTTGATATGATCTACAAAAATGTTAAGGAGCTGATCGATGATAAAAAATTTGTAATTACTCTCGGAGGTGAACATTCGATTTCTACTGCTCCCATACAGGCGCACTTTGATTCATTCAAAGATCTTTCGGTGCTTCACTTTGACGCGCATTCAGATCTTCGTGAAGAGTATGAAGGTTCGAAGTATTCACACGCCTCATTTGCGGCAAGAGTTTCTGAATTCAGCAGCGATATAACTCAGGTAGGAATAAGGGCTCAATGCAAAGAGGAATATGATTTCATAAAGAAAAAAAGGATCAATACAATGTACGCGTTTGAAATAAGGAACGGAAAGTATGGAGATGACTGGCAGAACAAAGCAGTGGACGCACTTAAGGAAAATGTTTATGTGACATTTGATGTGGATTATTTTGATCCGTCAATAATGCCTTCTACCGGAACGCCTGAGCCAAATGGGTTTTACTGGGATGAAACTATGAAGCTATTGAAATTGCTGGGCGAGAAGAAAAATGTCGTCGGTTTTGATGTTGTCGAACTTTCCCCTAGAAAGGATTTTCCTTTCCCGGATTTTCTAACTGCAAAGCTGATCTACAAGATGATGAATTATTTTATTGCTGCTTGATCTGATTAAATGATTTCGTTGAAAAAAATAATTTTTTCCATGTTTCTATTTAATGCTTAAAACTTCAAAAATATTGTTTCAATAATTCTTCTTGATTAATTTTTAAACTGCTTTGTAAGAAAATTAAGCGTAAAGATTTTTTTAATATCTCTTATACATCACTTTTCCCAATATTTTGCTTTTATCTACAAATCCATAAATATGACTGTCTATCGAGCGATTCCTGTTATCTCTCAAAACAAATATTCTATTCTCCGGAACGACAGTCGGTTTGAGTTCATAATTCATACACAATATTTCCATACTTGTAACTTGTTCTATACATAAAATCATACTGATTTTTATCTCAGTATAATCATTCTTTTGGTATCAGAAAAATTTCCTGCTTTAAGAGTATAGAAATAAACTCCGCTTGGATAACCTGAAGCATCAAAATCAACTGAGTAACTTCCGGCGTTTTGTCTTTGATTTATTAATGAAGCTATTTCTTTTCCAACAGAATTATAAATATTCATCGTGACAAAACTGCTCACTGTTAATTGGTAACTGATAACTGTTTCCGGATTGAAGGGATTCGGATAGTTCTGATCGAGTGAATATTTAACAGGGATCTGATCTGAAACTGTGGTAACGCCAACGCTATTGCCGCTGTAGCCCGTAACGTTTACAGCAATGCTGCTGTCGTTATTAGCAATGGTAAGAGTCGAACTGAAAGTCTGATTAAGCTGATCCGGTCTGAACTTAATCTTCGCGTAAGCTGCTTCATTCGGTGGAATTGAATTTGGAAAATTAACAACGCTAAACTGAGGAGCTGAGGATGTAACAGAATTTATGTTAAGCACAGAGGTTCCGTAATTAAAGACCGACAAATAATAAATAGCCGTGTCATTCACTGCAAGCGTATCAAAATTAATGCTCTGTGGGGAAGCGGAAATTTCAGGTCGAAATATTGTAGGACTTACAAGGTAAGAGCTTCTGATGCGGTCGAAGAATTCAGGATGATCTACGAACGGGCTTCTGTTATTCTGAAATGCCTGTATCCCGTTCTCACGTTGTCTTTCCTTCGCATCAACAGTATCAAACCTGTTCCATTGTCTCAAAACATTTTCCTGCACAGCATCCATAAAGCTTCCGTAATTCTGATAGCGCATTAAAAAATAAAAAAGACATCTCGCAACATTTCCTTTGTGCTGATCGCGTGTTTCAAAAACAAGATTGCCGCCGGCATCATTTCCAAGCTTTGATCCGCCGACCTGCCAGGTGATATTTGAAACTACATATCCGAAGTCGTAATTATTTCTGCGGCTGTTCGCAGTTTCATCAGTAGGGTACAAATGATGAATGTCACTTCTCATGGGCTCGTCCTGATTAAAAAATCCCTGAGGGAATGTATGTTCGGTATTCATGCTCTGCGGCGGAGTAACCAGCGGGATACCTGTTGTGTAAACTTTTCTGCCGGTATAGACGCATTCTACAGTATCGTCGTTATTATAATCATCAATCGTAGAGAACATCGCTGTACGTGAAGCTGTATAATTGTTATTTGTATTGGTTGAACAGAAGATCTTCAATGCAGCTTTTAACGGCTCATCAATTAATCCCTGAGTGAATCTATACAGAGTGTCAGGATACTTCGCAGTTGCACTCATATAATTTACAATTGAATAATTGAGATCGGGACTTTCAAAAATAATAAAATCATTGTAAGTAAGATTCTGATTTGTTTTAAAGAAAACAGTTACCTGAATGCTGTCAAAGGGATCAATGGAAAAAGAATTTGTTCCGGAATAGAACTGCGGAGTGAGCGTTCTGGCGGAAGTGATATTGATCAATTGGGAAGTCGGGTTCCTGATGTACATTGATATACTTCCGGGAGTATTTGTCAGTGTCGTGTCGAAATTAAAGTGAGAAGGGACGTTTTGAGATTTGCCAAGATTGTAAAATAGAATGAAAGCAGTTATGAGTATAATTATTTTCATTTGGGATTTTTATTTAACTTAGAGTTTGGGGAGGGAAAATTAAAGGATAATGGGACACTTTAGGTTTAAAAAGCTTCGTAGTACGGAAAATTAAAAACTATTAGAATTAAAATTACGTTACTGTATTGTGCAATCAAATTTATGCACCGAATAAAATTAAAATTTAAATTATGTTGAAATACATTATAATGATCGCAATGGTTTGCATAGCAGCGATCGGATTTAATCTGTTCAATAAAAACGAACCACAGGTAAATCAAACCAAAAAATTACAATCTAACAAAAAAGGAGAGACAGTCACATTGGAAACTGCAACACTTGCCGGAGGATGCTTCTGGTGCATCGAAACAATATTTAATGATCTGAAAGGCGTTGAAAAAGTTGTATCCGGATATTCAGGCGGAAGAATAAAAAATCCTACCTACGAAGAGGTTTCTTCGGGAAATACAGGTCACGCGGAAGTAGTACAGATCACATTTGATCCGTCAATGATCAGCTATGAACAATTGCTTGAGATCTATTTTCATATTCATGACCCTACTACCTTGAACAAGCAGGGAGCTGATGTCGGTACGCAATACCGTTCGGCTATATATTATAATAATGAAGAACAGAAGAAGACAGCCGAAAGTGTAAAGGAAAAGATAGGGAAGTCAGAATTATGGGATGATCCGATTGTTACGGAGATAACAAAGCTCGATGTTTTTTATTCTGCGGAAGATTATCATCAGGATTATTACAACAACAATAAGGAAAAGTCATACTGCTCTTTTGTGATTGCGCCAAAGGTCAGAAAATTTTATAAGGAATACAAAGATCTTTTGAAAGAAGGAGTAGCAAATTAATTTTCAGTAATATAAGTTATGCAAAAAGCCCGTTTCAATGACGGGTTTTTTATTTAATAAAATAATTTCAATTCCCTATGGTTACTTCAAAAACACATTCCCCGTTGTCGGCAGTATAAACTTTCTTAGAAGTAGAATTTTTTGTACCGTTAACTTTATCAAGCTCGGCTAAAAAGCTGGTTATATCATAATGAGGAATCTGAACAATGATTTTCTTATCTTTATTTTCCGCCAGAACTTTCCTGAAATCAGAGTCTGTGGTAATTCCATAAAACCTGTCGATCCACATATCAAAGAACAAGGTCTGCTTTTGAATTTTGCTGAGCACTTTTTTATAATTGTCCGCCTGGCTCCCCGCGTAATAAACCCCGAAAGTTCTTGCAGCGTCAATGTTCGCGGTAGAGAATGTTGAAATGATGAAGTCGTCAGGATAATTTTGCTTTATATATTCATCGATCCTGTAAGCATCATTTTTTTGCATTGTGCCTTCGTTATATGAGAAGAGAATGTAAGTAAAGCCCCATATAATAACCGCCGCTCCAGTTATAACATAAGAATATTTCAGTGACTTTCGGAAATATGACAGTATGACAGGTACACTCAGTGAAAGCGAAAATACAGAAAGCATAAAAGAAGGTATCATGTAATGCTGCCTGTATTGCTTCGCGACTAGAAATATCTGAAACGTCATAGCTATGAACACAAGGATCAGAAGCTTATTTTTTTTATAACTGAATGCCGGAGCTTCAGTAGTATCGGTAACAATATGTTTTCTGAAAAGGGAAAGCATTACGCTTACCATTAAAGTAAGGTAAGTTGCTGTGAAGAAGATATCCTTTTTAATGATATGTAGTAGGTTGGGAAAGAATTCGGATGAGCTCACTACCGTTGCTTCACCCTGTCCGTAATGACCGGAATACAGGAACAGCTTTCCGACCCATCCGGCGAAGAGGGAAAAATTTGATAATGCCGGAAGCAGGAAAAAGAAAAATGCAGCCCCGGTATATGCAATGAATAACAGTTTGCTCTTTACGCCTCTGACAATAAATAAAGGCAGAAGTATCAACGGAAGAAAATTCAGCTTCGTCGCCATTCCCATGCCGCACAGAATTGAAGCCAGGACAATGAACCTGTAAGGTGTCTTAGCTTCAGGATCAATACGATACAGATAGTAAACAAGGAGACCTATCATTCCAAGACTTAATGGTATCAGGAAATTATCCGGCGTGACAATTATAAAGCCGTAAAAAATTTCCATCGATACAAAAGGAGTAAGCTGTAGCAGCAGCGCGTACTTTAAATTTTTTGAAAAGCGGTAAGTCAATATACCAAGCAGCAGGAGTGCTGAAAAATTAATGAACGCAAAAACCGTATTCTCCAATCCGAGATATTCCTCAGGACGTGAAAAAACATCGGTGACGATATCATTTGATCTTCCGCTAAGCCAGTAATTTAATTTTACAATAACGGCGCCGATAGTCTGAACAGTTGTGCCGGGATGATCAAAGTGCCCCACTCCAAAGCCCTGCGCAAGATTGAGTGAGTTTATGAGATATACGTAGCTGGGATCATAGAAATTTAAATAATACGGACCCTGCGCAAACTTTAGCATCAGTCCGGAGATCAGAAAAAGGATTGGTATAACGAGAAGTAAGTAACTAAAGTTTTTTTGCAAAATTTAAAGTTGATTGGGACCGGAGTAGTTTTATAGTTCAGCAAAATATTCAATTCTCTTTTAAAATGAAATCATTATAAAACGTCAAACTGGTGGTTTCAATTTTTGCATAAAAGCTTTATCAAAGTATATGTAACTTTTCGGATCAAAAATTTAAGCAAATCCCTCAACATTCCTTGTTAACTATAAGCAGCAATTCCGGAATATTATAAATGGACAACAATCTTAATTCTCAGACCTATATGCCACAGCTTGACAGTCTGAGGGCTTTTTGCGTCGCTCTGGTTTTATGCGAACACTGGATAAGCGAAGGATATTGGTTTAAGATCATACCATTTGGCATGATAGGTGTAACATTTTTTTTTGTGTTGAGCGGATTTTTAATTACGGAGATCCTTATAAAAGGTAAGATTGCAATTGAACAGAAAAGCAGGAATGCTCTGACCGTTTTCAAAAATTTTTATGCAAGACGTACTCTCAGGATCTTCCCCGTCTACTATTTAACTATAATAATTCTGTATGCAATGAATTTTGAACAGATACGGGGAAAAGTCACCTGGTTCCTGTTTTATCTTTCAAACATTTATTTCTATTTGAATCAAAGCTGGGACGGGGCGTTGTCACACTTGTGGACGCTTGCCGTCGAAGAACAATTTTATTTAATATGGCCTTTGATAATACTGCTGGTATCAAGAAAGAAATTATTAGGTACTATAATCATATTCTTAATAACGGGAATATTATTCAGAGGTATACTTTTCACGATGAGTGACAATTCTCCGGGAGCATTTAATTTTATATCGATCCTGACACCTTCATGTATTGATTCATTTGCATTAGGAGGGATCCTTGCTTATTACAGAATTTTCGGGAACAGCAATTTTAAATTTGAAACAATTACCTTCAGGTTTTTTTTACTTATTAATATTGCATTGATGATCTTTTTTCTTTTTCAGGAAGAAAATTTATTCAGTGCTTCGCTTTACCGCTTCAATGTTTCGGTTGTTGCTTTATACATTATATCAGGAATGAGCTTAGGTTATAAAGGGATTCTTAAGAAAATTTTTGAAAATAAATTTCTGATGTATCTGGGTAAGATAAGCTACGGAATGTATCTCTTTCATAAATTTATTCCTGTAATTTACGCGCGTTCAGGTTTCGCTGAGATCAGCAATTTGCCAATAAGGCTGTCGGTTTATCTTGCTATGCTGATCATACTTTCATCTCTTTCCTGGTATCTGCTGGAAAAGCCGGTCAACAGTCTTAAAAAATACTTCGCTTATAATTAATGGTAATTCAAATTATCTGAATGAATCTGTTACGGGAACACTCCGAGATTCTTATAAGAGATCGCAATTTTGTCAATGGAGCCAATGAACGCTGCCGTTCTTAAAGAATCAATTTTTGGATTCTGATTTTTTATTTCTCTTATCTGCTGATAAGCGGACATCATTGTTTCTTCCAGCCCTGAATCAACAAGCTCTTTTTCGCTTGCCCCGCGGATAAGAATGTCTCTCTGATTTTTTGTCAGCTCTGTCTTGTTGATCTGTTCAATTGCATTTACAAAATTTAAATTTGCGATCTCTTCGTAACGTTTGCCCATCCTTCCGAATGACACGTGCGATAAATTCTTCAGCCATTCGAAATAAGATACAGTAACTCCCCCTGCATTAAGGTAAAGATCAGGGATGATCATTACACCATTAGCCAGCAGAATCTTTTCTGCCTCAGGTGTAACGGGTCCGTTTGCAGCCTCACCTATTATCTTCGCTTTAATTCTCGGTGCGTTATCTTTTGTAATTTGATTTTCGAGTGCGGCAGGGATCAGGATGTCACATTCAATTTCAAGAGCTTCTGAAGTATTGGTAATGTTTCCCGCTTTCTTAAAATTCAAAATGCTGCCGGTTGCTTTGCGGTGTTCGAATACATCAATGACGTCAAGCCCGTTATGATCTACGATTGCGCCTTCGCGTTCAGAAATTGCAATTATGACAGCTCCGGCATTCTGGCAATTTATACCTGTATAATATCCTACATTGCCCAAACCCTGAAGTACAATTTTCTTACCACTCATTCCTGTTGTAAGCCCGATGTTCTTCATGTCATCGGTAATTGACACTGCCTCTCTCAATCCAAAAAAAACTCCCCGACCTGTTGCTTCCCTTCTGCCGCGTATACCATGCTGACTCAGAGGTTTCCCTGTCACGCAGGCATTTGCATCGAGGTGTCCCGGATTAAATGTCGCATACGTGTCAGCTATCCATGCCATTTCCCTCTCACCGGTTCCGTAATCGGGAGCCGGCACGTCAATGCCCGGACCGATAAGATTTTTCTTTATAAGCTCGGATGTATACCTGCGGGTTATGTTTTCAAGCTGCCTTTCGGAATATTTTTGCGGATCAATTTTTATTCCGCCCTTAGCTCCTCCAAATGGAACATCAACTACGGCACACTTATAAGTCATCAATGCGGCAAGAGCCTTTACTTCATCCTCATTAACCATTTCGCTGTATCTTATTCCGCCTTTAACAGGAGTCTTGTGATGTGAATGTTCCACTCTCCAGGCATCCAGCACCTCGTAGTCGCCTTTGTCATCACGTAAAGGAAAACAAAATCTGTATATGCTGTTGCAGCGTTTTATCTGATTAAGTAATCCGGAAGGATGATTTGTGAACTTAGCTGCTTTGTTAAAATAACTGCACACATCATTAAAAAAAGTTGTGTCTTCTTCTGTTATATCACAATCATTTGTTATCATGCTATTTTTCAAATTTAATATTTCAATAAGATAAAACAAAACATATAAATGGAAAATGTTAATTTCCTAGCCACAGGAATATTTCACCTTCTTATTACAAAGAGTAACGTACTGATTTATGAGCATCACCGTCTTATACAATTTAGTTTGATGAACTGACTATTGCCATCGCAAAGCAAAAGCAGGAATGTGATCTTTTGGGACAGCTATTTACCCATATACAGTTTATGGACAATCATAGTGGTATTTTTATTTCCGTTAATATTTGGTTTCAAATAGATTTCCATGAATAATGCTCTGTTCTTAATTGATAATGATAATTACTCGTAATAATTGGCACAGTATATGCATTAGTAAAATTAACAAAACAAAAAACAAAATGCTGAAATCAATAATTAAAAGACTTGCACAAGCTGCTCTACCCTTAGTGGTAGGATTTATCATTAATAAAGTTTTCAAAAGTAAGGACACAACTCAGTCTGTTAAGAACAATAACTCTAACAAATAACTGGAATTCATACAAGATTTTACCATTGCGGATCGATTAGACAAAGAACGAAAGTTTATTTAAAGCTAAATTTTAGAATATAAGCAGCATGCGATGATTCGGGTTTGAATGCTTATCACTGATCCGGAAATTATGGCTGCCGATGATCTTGAATCCTGCCTTTTCGTAAAAATCAACTGCTCTATGATTTTCTTTCCATACATACAGCCACATTCCCGACTGCTCATTTTTTTTAGACAGATCAACGTTGAATCTGAATAGCTCATATCCTAATTTCATGCTGTAAAATTCTTTTAACATGTAAAGCCTGTTCAGCTTGGCAACGTTTTTCTGCTTTGAATCCGGATGCGGATCATTAAAAACAATTTCCGAATAACCCGCGGGACGGTCCTCGTAATAAATAACATGATAAATTTTTTCCGGATTACTGAGCTCATGTATGAACGCATCGTAAGTATAGTTATTATTTACATACTCATCTATGTCTTCAGCGGCTGCGCTGCTGCCGTGGGATTCTATAAAAGATAGTCTGCCGATATCAGCAAGTAAGCTGATGTCTTTTTCTCCCGCTCTGATAATTGAGGTCATGAAATAAGTTATTGTCGGAAATATTTTTATCCAAAATAATCATAACTTTTTTTTAATTCTAATGAGTATAATTTATTTTATATGTTTAAACTTCCTTCAATTTGATAATTTATGTTTGTATTCACATCCTTCCAAAACAATGGGATTTAGAATGTAAAAAGTTTTACTTTCAGTTAACTCCGCTTTCTATTTAAAAACCAAACTTTTACAACAAAGCCACTAAGAAAAGATTTTTAATTATAACTGAAATCTATATACTCCTCAATTAGAGTTTTTGCTTTTCTTTAAGCCTTTGAGCATTCGAGATTTTCTTGCTCTGTTCATTACGGAGTCTTGAAGAGAATATCGGCGGTATAGATGTTGAATTTACTTCTGATGAGCTGAAAGAGATCAGGCATACAGCATCCAAAATTGATAAAAGGGTGACCAATATACTGAAAGCATGCAGAAAACCATTGACAGGTGACCTGCTGCTGTTTAGTCTTGTCAGTAAAATTTCTCAGGATAAATTTGTAAAGTAAAAACAATGAATGCCTTGTGCTGGCTTTCATTATTATAAAAACTATCTCTTCATGCAAATTCTTTTCATTCAATACGTTTTTCTTATTCTGATCATTCTCGCTTTGGTAATGTTAGCTAATAAGCTTCGGCTGGCTTATCCGATCGTGCTAGTAATAGGAGGGCTGCTGCTTAGCTTAACGTCTTCATTTTTTGATATAACGATCGATCCCCAACTGTTTTTTTTTATTTTTCTGCCTCCTCTTCTTTATGAGGCAGCATGGAAGACGTCATGGAAAGAGTTTTGGAAATGGAGAAGAGTGATAACCAGCTTTGCGTTTCCAATTGTAATCATCACTTCATGTGTGGTTGCCTTTGTTTCAAATGCTCTCATTCCCGGTTTTACTTTAGCACTAGGATTTCTTCTGGGCGGCATCATTTCACCTCCTGATGCTGTTTCAGCTACAAATATCATGCGCAGAGTCAAAGCGCCAAGATCACTTGTAAGCATTATTGAAGGTGAAAGTCTGCTAAATGACGCTTCATCATTAGTAGTTTTCCGTTTCGCTTTAGCGGCAGTTATAACCGGACAGTTCTATTTTGAACAGGCAGTAGGTAGTTTTTTTCTGGTAATAATTATGGGAATAGTAATAGGGCTTATCGTCGGGGGAATTTTCTATGGTTTGCATAGTCTTTTACCTACAACTCCCGGCATCGATATCGTACTTACTCTTGCAACTCCCTACTGCATGTATTACGCCGCGGAGCACTTTCATTTCTCGGGTGTTCTTGCAGTTGTCACCGGCGGATTGTTTTTATCAAGCAAGAGACAGAGCATGCTGAGCTACCGCAGCAGGCTGGAAGGAATAAATGTATGGACGAGTTTGGTCTTTGTACTGAACGGTTTGGTCTTTCTGCTTATCGGACTTCAATTGCCTTCCATTACAGCACAGCTTGGAGATATTGGTCTGGGAACAGCAATATGGTACGGACTGGCAGTATCTTTATTACTGGTTGTCACAAGACTGCTTTGCACTTTTGGAGCAGGTCTTTTTACAAGGTTAATGAGTAATTTCATCACTGTTGCTGATAATAATCCCGGATGGAAATTACCACTGATCTCCGGTTGGGCAGGAATGCGGGGCGTTGTTTCCCTGGCTGCTGCGCTTTCAATTCCTTTGATGATCGGGGAACAGCCTTTCCCATATCGTAACTTAATTCTCTTCATTACATTTATTGTCATTCTCGTTACGCTGGTGTTTCAGGGATTAACACTACCCTGGCTGATCGGGAAAGTAAAGCTTGAAGACAAGTACGGAGTAATGCCGGAAGAAGATCAGAAGATCATTATTCAGAAGAAGCTTGCAAAGGCTTCGCTAATGTCACTTGAAGAAAAATACGGTAAAGACCGTCTGGAAAATGAGCATCTGCAAAATCTTATGTCAAGATTGCAGCTCGACGTGGACTTCTTTAAGCAGAATGCTGAAGACATTAAAAGTCCGGAAGAAAATTCTTTAAGAAATTTTCAGCACATCTATCTTGAATTATTAGTTGAGCAGCGTAAACTGCTCAATAAAATGAATAAGCTTTCGGAATTTGATGAAGATCTGATAAGAAAATATCTTTCGCTTATCGATATGGAAGAATTCAAGCTCAGGGAAAAAATTATTATAAATTAAACACAAGCATTAGCGTCGATCATTGGATGTTCTGCATTAATCACAAATCAAAATTGCTCAGCAAAATTTTTCAAATAAAAATCTAAAATAATTAATCATAGAAAAGAATAAAGAATCCTCACAGGTTCCAAAGGTAGTTGATTATCTTGAAGACCCGCGTCTCAGTAAAAAAACAAGAGAATTTTTAAAAGCTCTAAATACTTCCGGTGCGCCGCCGCCAGAGACACTTACACCTGTTGAAGCACACAGCTTGGGATCGCCAACAATTATTGAGCAAGGTATCCGCCATCAACATTATAATATGAACCCGTAATAAATGAAGCTTTGTCAGAGTTAAGAAACAGAGCAAGTTCAGCGACCTCTTCTGAAGTTCCTAATCTTCCCATTGGATGAAGTCCTGCCAATGTTTTAATTGTTGCGGCGTCAAGAGTTTTGGTAATCAGGGGAGTCATAATATATCCCGGACCGATCGAATTTACACGGATCTTCTGATCAGCATATTCAAGCGCAGCAGTTTCCGTTAATCCAATTACACCATGCTTGGCAGATACGTATGCTCCGGAAAATTTCGTTCCGACCTTACCAAGGATCGAAGCAACATTAACGATGCTTCCGCCGCCGGAAGAAAGCATTGCCGGGATCTGATATCGCAATCCGTAAAACACTCCTGACAAATTGATCGCGATCACTTTATCCCAGCCGTCAACAGGATATTCACCGATCGGTTTTAGTGGACCGCCAATGCCGGCATTATTCACTGCAATATGCAAACCCCCGTATTGTTTTACAGCCAGTTCAACAGATTTCTCACTATCCTCAGGTTTGGAAGTGTCAGCTTTGAAGAAAATAGCTTCACCTCCTTTTGCTTTTATCTCTGATACTGTTTCACTTCCACCCTTTTCATCAACATCTGTTACAACTACCTTTGCTCCTTCAGATGCATAAAGAAGGGAGATTGCCTTACCGATACCGGAACCGGCTCCTGTAATTAATGCTGTTTTATTTTCTAAGCTTTTCATGTTCGTTTATTTTAATGTTATAAATGAAAGTGATTACACGCGTCAGGATAATATAAAAATTAAGTCCGTCTTTTACTAATTATTTTTAAGAGCTCAATGCAAACAACACATCCCATTGTAACAAGAATAATATTACTCATCAGATCCCATCCCAGCGGTGCTGTTTTGAAAACATATTGAAGGAAAGGCAAATAAACTATTGCCAGTTGCAGGATCAACGTAAGGACAATTGATCCCCACATCAGGGGATTGGAAAATAGTCCTGAAGAGTACAACGGACTGTACATTGAACGGACCGACAGCGCATTGCCTAATTGAACCAGGCATAAAGTGGTGAACACTGCAGTCTGCTGAGTGACTATGTCGTATCCAAGACCCGCGGCATTCCATTGAACCAGCATTGCCGCACAAGCCATAAAGATCCCAATGAATATGATCCTCGAAACAATTCCTCCCGCGAATAAACTTTCTTTTGGCGGTATGGGGGGACGGTTCATTATATCCTTTTCAGAGGGTTCAGCGACAAGCGCTAGACCGGGTAACCCGTCTGTCACTAAATTGATCCAGAGAATATGTATTGGAAGAAGAGGGATCGCGAGACCAAGTATCGGCGAAAAAAATATGGTCAGTATTTCTCCAAGGTTACATGAAAGCACATAGAGAATGAATTTTCTGATATTATCATAAATTCTTCTGCCTTCCTTTACTGCCTTTACAACTGTGGCAAAGTTATCATCAAGTAAGATCATATCAGCAACTTCTTTTGAAACATCAGTGCCGGTTATACCCATCGCTATACCGATATCAGCCTGTTTAAGTGAAGGCGCGTCATTGACTCCGTCACCTGTCATTGCGACGAATTCTCCGTTGCCCTGTAAGGCTTTGACAATTTTGATCTTTTGTTCAGGCGATACGCGTGCATAAACAACTGTAGTTCTTGTTTCGGTTCTGAATTCTTCTTCGGTCAATTTGTCAAGGTCGGCACCGGTTCTTACCTTGTCAGAATTCTTGTCAACCATTCCCAGTCTTTCGGCAATGGCAACCGCAGTAAGCGGCTGGTCACCTGTTATCATCACTGTTTTGATCCCGGCAGTCTTGCACTGTTTAATTGCATCAATGACTTCTTCTCTCGGAGGATCTATCATTGCTGTCATTCCCAGATATTCAAGTTCATTTTCATTTTCTGTTTCAACACTGCCGGGATCCTCATCAAATTCTTTATATGCAAAAAACAAAACACGCAGACCGGTTGAAGCGAGGTCACGGTTTTGTTGCAGCAATGAAGGGATCATCTCCTTATTTTTCATGGAAAGTATCTCAGCTATTTTTACAGGTGCGCCCTTTACAAATAAGATCTGTTTATCGCCGTACTGATGAAGTGAGCTCATCCTCATACTTGTCGAATCAAATGGATGCAGTTTTATCAAAGGAAATTTTGAATTTGCATTTTCCATTGTGACGCCCTCAGCATTAGTTAAAGCAAAATTAACCAATGCAATCTCTGTTGAATCTCCTAACAATTTGTTCTGCGAAAACTTTACTTCGTTATTCAGCAGCATCGCATAATTAAACAATTCCTCTTTGCCTGAGGCTGCTTCCGCTTTTTCAACGGTCATTACATTCTGAGTGAGCGTACCGGTTTTATCGCTGCAAATGTATGTGACCGAACCTAAGGTTTCAACTGCAGGAAGTTTTCTGATGAGAGCCTTTTGCTTTACAAGTCTGCGCGCGCCCTGAGAGAGTGCTATCGTGATAACCGCCGGAAGAGCTTCAGGTAAAGCGGCTACTGCAAGGGAAAGCGCAGTCAGAAACATCAGAAACGGTGGCGCCCCGTTGAGCAAACCATAAACAAATACAAATATGCAGATGAGTATAATTATGACTGACAGTTGTTTGCTGAATACGGAAAGCCGCTTTTGAAGAGGTGTTTTTTGATTACCGGTTTCCAGTAAGTCCGCGATCTTTCCAAGCTCAGTGTCCATCCCTGTTTCAGTTACAACAGCCCGGGCTGAACCGTTACTTACTTCCGTACCTTTGAAAACCATATTAAGCCGATCTCCGGGAACAGTTTTTTCCTCAGGTATTGCTTCTGTTTTTTTTTCAACGGAATTACTTTCTCCTGTTAAAGAAGATTCATTCGTTTTGAACGACCTCACTTCAATCAGTCTGGCGTCGGCAGGAACAATATCACCTGCTTCAAGCAATATCACATCGCCGGGCACTATGTCTGAAGCTTCAATTTTTTTCGGAATGCTGTTACGGATCACCAGCGAGTATTGAGAGGACATTTTTTTAAGCATCCGGATGGATTCTTCAGCACCGGTCTCCTGTGAATAACCTATCAATGCATTGCCGATGATAATTGCAAATATTACATAAGCGTCGGTAAATTCACCAACGTAAATAGAAACCATCGCGGCAAAAATAAGTATCAGTATCATCACATCTGTGAATTGGGAGAGAAGGATTGATAGTCTACTTCTGGGCTTTGCTTCTACGAGTTCATTCCTGCCGGTCTTTTGTTGCAGCAATGTAATGGCTTCGTCCTTCAAGCCGTCACGGGATGTATGAAGCATGCTTATAACCTCGTCCGCGCTGAGCCGGTAATATTCTTTCATACTTTTAAAGTCAGTTGATTGTTGAGTGTGAGGAGGGAATTTCGTGTCTCTCAAAAACGGAACAGCAACTAAAGTGGTCAACCCCATAAATCAGTCCCGACCAATAACCAGTCTTATATAAATTTTTATTGATACTCATGAAAGTATTCGTTTTTATAAGTTCAGATTTAATACACGTAATAACAAGGGTTATCTCTAAAATTTCATGGCATGATTTTAACCATACTTTCAAACATATAAAATCATAATTTTAACTTTTAACTTTTAACTTTTAACTTTTAACTAATTTAATGATTCACAATAAAACAAAATTTGTTTCAGCAGATGAGGCGGTTCGTGTGATCAAATCAGGAGAGAATGTTTATGTGCATGCAAACTGTTCATACCCGAAAACTTTAATGGATGCCTTATGCAGCCGGCATAAGGATTTATTAAAAGTAAAAATAATTCATCTCATGTCGTTTCTTGAAGCTCCTTATTCTGTTATGGAAATGAAAGATCATTTTCATTTATGCTCATTATTTACCGGACAAAATGTCAGGCAGGCAGTCAATG
Source organism: bacterium (assembly GCA_034439935.1). Classification (GTDB taxonomy): domain Bacteria; phylum Bacteroidota; class Ignavibacteria; order Tepidaquicellales; family Tepidaquicellaceae; genus JAGPCH01. Next base: position 1,264 of record JAWXBH010000108.1, on the reverse strand, counting down.
AAGGAAGAGCCGACTTTATTCCCGTTTTTCTTTCTGATATTCCATTACTGATGAAGAGTGGAAAGCTTCCGGTTGATATCTGCATTCTTCACCTTTCTCCTCCTGATGAGCACGGTCATTGTTCATTCGGATTAAGCAACGAATGTGCAAAGACAGCATCGGAAAATGCTAAAATTATCATTGCTCAGATAAATCCAAAGATGCCGAGAATATTGGGAGACAATTTTATTCACATAGATAAAATACATTACGCGGTGGAAATTGATGAAGAGATTCCCGAATTCATTTCTTCCAAAAAAGCGGAACAGGAAAGCACTTATAAAAAGATTGGAAGTAACGTTGCTTCTCTCATAGATGACGGAGCAACAATTCAAATGGGTATAGGACTGATCCCTGATATGGTCCTTGAATCACTTAAGGATAAAAAAGATCTTGGAGTTCATACTGAAATGTTCTCGGACAGTTTAATTGATCTCATAGAGGAAGGTGTCGTTACGGGAGAGAAGAAGACTTTGCTTCCGGGAAAGATAGTATCGTCATTTGTGCTGGGAACAAAAAAATGTTTTGACTTTATGCACGACAATCCGGTATTTGAATTCCGTCCTACGCTATTCGTAAATGATCCGTTTACCATTTCAAGAAATGATAACATGGTATCTATCAACTCTGCTATTGAAGTTGACATTACCGGACAGGTTTGTGCTGATTCGATCGGCACAAAAAATTATTCCGGTCTGGGAGGACAGCTTGATTTTATCAGAGGTTCTTCAAGAAGTAAAAACGGAAAACCGATAATCGCTTTTACATCGACGGCAAAGAATGATCAAATTTCCAGAATAGTACCTTACTTAAGAACAGGAGCGGGTGTGACAACGACCAGAGGCGATGTTCATTACATTGTTACTGAATACGGTATTGCAGATCTTCATGGAAAGTCGATCCGTGAAAGAACAAAAAGTCTGATTGAAATTTCTCATCCCAAATTCAGAGAAGAACTTGAAAGATATGCTATGGAAGTAAGATACATTACTTAACATTACTTAGGATTAGGGAAATCAATGCAATTGAAAAAATCAATTTAATACATTAATTTAAAAATTCATTATCGGAGTCGTAGTTCAGTTGGTTAGAACGCCTGACTGTCACTCAGGAGGTCGCGAGTTCGAGTCTCGTCGATTCCGCAAAGAAAAAGATAAGGAGCTTAGCTTAATTGTTATAGCTCCTTTGTTTTTTACTTAAGAGATGGAGGCGTAGTTCAGTTGGT
>JAWXBH010000107.1:0-55561 GCA_034439935.1 bacterium | reverse complement strand
CATTTAAAGATTTCAGTTATAATTATAAAAATCTTTTCTTAGAGTCCTTGTGTCTTTGTGGTAAAATTTTGTTTAAAAGAAAAGAAAGCGGAGTTAATTGAAACTAAAAATTTATACTTTCTAAATCCCATTGTTTTAAACGGATGTGAGATTTGCAGTAATTGATAAATATAAATTGCGAATTGTAATTTGTAAATTCCAACGATGAAAAATAAATTTGTAAACGTTGCCCTGGACATTCCGCTGAATACTGTATTTACCTACAAAGTACCGGAGTATTTTGACAATGAAGTTGAGATAGGGATGCGCGTGCTTGTCAACTTCGGTAAGAAAATGATGACAGGTATTATTACGGATGTTATGGACTTCAGTCTTTTGGAAAGAGTAAGGGAAGTCCGGTCTGTGCTTGACCGGGAATCAATTTTTTCGGATGAGCTGATGAAGTTCTGCATCTGGCTTTCCGGATATTATCTTGCTCCTATTGGTGAAGTACTATTCTCAGTTATTCCCCGCAATATAAATATAAAATCCGACGCTTATTTTTTTCTTACTCAAAATTACAGACGCAAGCTTGATTCAGTGAGCCTGAAAGAAGAGCTTCTCATTGACATTATCAGGATCCTTGAAAATACTGAAGACACGGGACTTACAAAGAAGCAGATCGAAAATAAAATTAAAACAGTGGATGCAGGAAAGCTTACCGCTGCTTTAGTTGAAGCGGGTATTCTGTATTCGAAAAATTTATATTCAAAGCCTACAAAAATTAAAATTCAAAAGGTCATAACAAGCAATTTTAGCACAAGTGACATTGAAGTATTAATAAAAGAAAATAAGATCAGATCTGTAAATCAAAAAAAATTAATTGAAGCTCTTGCCATAAATCCTCAGATAGAAAGCAGTGAAGCCAAGACTAAATACAATAGCGGTCCTGCTGTCATTAGTTCGCTGCTGGCAAAAGGATTAATTACAATAAAGGAAGTCCGCAGTCACAGAAATGCAGTGGAAATTTTTTCTGAAGAATCAAAGAGCATTTCGTTAAATGATGAGCAATCGGAAGCATTGAAAAAGATAGATGAAACAGTTGACAGTTCTGTTTTTAAAACATTTTTATTGTTCGGTGTGACAGGAAGCGGTAAGACAGAAGTTTACATTAATGCGATCAAGAACGCGCTCGGGTCGGGAAAGACGGCGATCGTACTTGTTCCGGAAATTTCACTGACTCCTCAGCTTATTCACAGATTCAAAAAAGTATTTGACGACAAAGTCGGTGTGATCCACAGCAAGTTATCTGATGGTGAGAAGCTTGATACATATGATCGGATCCTTGACGGAACATTCAGGATTATAATCGGAGCAAGGTCAGCGGTATTTGCGCCGTTAAAAAATATCGGAATAATAATTGTTGATGAAGAGCACGATACTTCGTACAAGCAGGAGAACTCGCCTAAATATAACGGGAGAGATGCGGCGATCTACAGGGCAAGACTGAACGACGCCGTGATAGTTCTCGGCTCAGCGACGCCATCGATCGAATCATACCATAATGCTCAATCCGGAAAATATGAACTGCTGAATCTGAGATCGAGGGTTGCAGATGTAAAGCTGCCGGAAATTAAAATACTTGATCTCCTTAAATCACAAAAGAGAGAGTTTGAAGAAGACAGAAAAGATTTTTTTGACAGCATAGATAAAGTGAAAGTAAAATTTCTTTCGAAAGAACTTATTTATGAGATCGGTGAACGTCTTTCGAAAAAGGAAAGTATAATCATACTTCAGAACAGAAGGGGATATCATTCATATCTTGAGTGTCTGAATTGCGGCAATGTTGAGATGTGCATACGCTGTAACATAGCTCTTACATATCATAAAGCATTTGATCTCCTGAAATGTCATTACTGCGGATTCTCGAGAAAGTTTGTGAAAAAATGTTCGGTCTGCAGCTCATCTATGTTAATTCCTAAAGGCGCCGGAACTGAACGGGTGGAAGAAGAGCTGATAAAGATCTTTCCATCGGCAGTCATTCAGAGAATGGATTCGGATACACTTATTTCAAAGAAACTTTATCAGAAAATTTTAAAAGATTTTTATGACGGGAAAATTGATATACTTGCAGGCACTCAGATAATTTCAAAAGGTCTGGACTTCCCAAATGTAACCTTAGTGGGTGTTGTAAATGCTGATATCGGATTACTTAATCCTGACTTTCGTGCGACGGAGAAAACGTTTCAGATCCTTACACAGGTTTCCGGCAGAAGCGGCAGAAGCGATAAAAAGGGAGAGGTGCTTATACAGACAAACCATTCGGACTTTTATGTGTTTGAAGATGTCCGTAAAAATGATTATCTGAATTTTTTTGAGAATGAGATTAAGATAAGAAGGCAACTAAACTATCCGCCTTTCAGCCGGATTACAATTATTGAAGCCAAGTCGGAAGATCGGCTGCTTGCCGAGTCGAAGATCAAGGAAATATTTAATTTTTTAAAGCAGTCCGACAGTTTGTTATTGCTTGAGGTTCTTCCTCCTATAGCGCCGCTTTTTTCGAAGCTGAAGGATAAATACAGATTTCATCTTCTGATCAAATCTGCAAAGGAAAAAGATCAGTCCGGAAAATATTTAAAAAAAATATTGAATGAAGTAAGAAGTTACGCTGAAAAAAATATACCGAAGAAAGTATTGGTGACAATTGATGTAGACGCAGTCAATCTACTCTGACTGCAGATATCCGATAAAGTTAGATTTAATAACATGGCGATCCGAATTGATTTTTCCACCGAAGTTTATCTCCAAATGAATTATCTTTCATTCCATTAAATTTTTTAATTAAGATATGGTAATTGATAATTGATAATTGATAATTGAATAATCGCCTCTGTGGTGTAATGGATAGCACAATGGTCTTCGGAACCATTAGTCAGGGTTCAAGTCCTTGCAGGGGCACTTTTTCAATTATCAATTATAAATTTTCAATTATTAATTTATTAATTATGACCTGACAACTGAAACCTGATACTCTATGTTTTGAATTTTATAATGATTATGTCCCTATAATTAATGAAAAGAACTTCTCATACCTTACTTTACTGATCCTTCCAATAACATTATTTTATCTTGCAAACTTCTTCACGGATGCTTCAACATTTTATTATCCTCAACCCTGATTTTATAAAAAGTAAAATACCGGATAAAAAGTAAGAAGTCTGATTTGTATCAGAATTTTTTTAAATTTTTACTATATTTGCACACACAAAAAAATTACAATTTTAATTAATAAATTCTCTCAATAGAATTTATACCCCATCAATATTCAGATTTAAAAACTTAGTTAATTAATTTTCGTTCATGCTTTTAATTCCTGTGGAAGTATGAACTCTTAACACACAGGTGATGAGGAATAAGCTATGTTCATTAGAATACAAAATCAGATTTTCAATTCCCAATATGTCAGATACATTGTAAAAGTTGATAATGACGACGCGAAATTTTACATTGGTGTCTTCACTGCAATAAATGACAAGGAATTTTATTTTGAATATCCATCACATCAGAAGCGTAATGAAGACTGGGAAAGAATCGATCGTGAGCTCGGTTCAGCTTTTCTTTACAACAAGGAGTTAACAAAGAGTTAAGCTTAAAATTAAATTAAGCCTCAAAAAATCCATTCACTCCGAATGGATTTTTTATTTATTGACAGCAAATTAAATTGTAAAACTTTTTCTGTTTATATATGTTTTACAAACTGATGAATGCAGAACCTCTCATTAAAAATTCAGTAACGGAGTTTAATTTTTTTCAAAAAATGAAAAAGATATTCATTTTTATTATTCCGTTAACGTTAATCATTCTTTTAATTTTATATTCTTATAAAGAGTCATTAATTTATTCAGTCACAGACAAGAACCGTTCAGAGGTTTCAATAGGGGAGAAGAATAATGTTGTTTCTCCCACCGCCGATCCCCGGGTCAAGCCCGAAAAATTCGAAAGACTCATCTCGCAAAAGTCATTTGATAATGCCACATATCTTGAAAGCATGTTAAAAGACTGGTCGACACTGTTTGATCTGTTTACTTCAAATGCGAACTTTAAACAGCAGGCAAAAACGGTTAACGTACGTGACCTCGAAAGGATAACTGAAAAGATTCAGATGGTGAGTAAAGAATTCAAACTTGGTAATGTAGAAAATCTTGTGAAAGAGCTGGGAGATGTGATCACACAGGAATGCAATGCATACAAGCTTGACTGGAGAATTGTACTTGCCATAATCAGACAGGAGTCATACTTCAATGCAAACGCTCGTTCGCATGCCGGAGCTTTTGGACTGATGCAGCTTATGCCGAGGACGGGCGCGGGATTGCAGGATGAGCTTCAGCTTGAAGACACGCAGACGCCGAAGAATAACCTTATTGCAGGGATTTATTATTATGCAACACTTGTCTCCCAGTTCAGGGAATTCGGTGATGACAAATACAAATTTGCCCTGGCATCTTATAATGCCGGATTGGGAAGAGTCATCGATGCGATGACCATCACAGCTTATTTTGAAAAAGATTACAAGAGCTGGGAAAATGTCAAGGAGGCATATCCTTTCCTTTCATCAAAGGAAGATTCTATTCATGCTCTTGTCTGGCCGGATACCAAAAGACCAACATACGGATCACTGGATAACTGGAAAGAACCATATAATTATGTGAACAGCATTATGTTTTACTATGAAGCTTATAAAAAAATGTTTGAGAGTAATATCAAGGAGCCCCAGACAGAAGGACAAAAGAAAAAAACCAAGAAGAAAAAATAACATAAATCAAACATAGCCATTTATAATTTGGAGAATATTAGATCTACAACTTTATCAGAAATAAATACAATTGAAGAAGCACGAGAACTTTTCCCCATAACCGAAAGCTGCGTATACCTTGACTCCGCCCATTATTCACAATATTCGCTTGAGACGAGAAACAGGTTAATTGATTTCATTGACAAGTTTACATTCACAAACCAGAACCTGAGTCTTCTTAATCTTAGAATTGCGGATACGCTGAAAGAAAAATGCGCTCAACTCGTTGGTGCAGACAAAAGTGAGATAATGATAATCAGCAGTACGACTCATGGTTTGAACATATTTGCAAACGGGATATTGCTTGATAAAGGAGATACAGTTGCCTATGCGGATTCGGAGTTTCCTGCCGCAGTTTATCCCTGGATGAATGTTGAAAAGATAAAGGGAATAAGAAATGTGATGATACCTTCAGTAAACGGACAGATCAAAATTGAGGACATAGAGAAAACAATAACAGAGAACAGAGTAAAAGTACTGACGATAAGCTCGGTAGAGTTTCTCGGTTTCAGAAATGATCTTAATGAGATAAGTAAGATCTGCAAAGCGAACAGTTGTTATCTTGTTGTTGACGCAATACAGGGAATGGGTGTCTGCCCTTTGAATGTAAAAGAGCTTGGGATAGATTTTTTATCCGCCGGTTCGCAGAAGTGGATGATGTCGCCCGCCGGTGTCGGCTTTGCATATATTTCCCCTGAAATAATGGATAAGGTAATCCCAACGTATGTTGGTACTACAAGTGTTCAGTTTGAATTTAAAAATTTCCTCAATTATAAATTAAATTTCAGGACTGATGCAGGAGTATATGAGAATTCAACTTTGAATACATTGGGAATGATAGGCATGGAATCTTCGATAGAGCTATTCCTTAAGCTTGGGGTTGAAAATATTTTTGATCACATAATCAAACTGCAGGATGTTTTTATTAATGAAATGAAAAAGAGTAATTATATAATTGAGTCTGATCTTTATACAGCGCACAGATCCAACATTCTCATATTTTCTCATAAAAATAAAAGTATGAATGAGAAAGTTCAGAAATCACTGGAGAATGAAAATATATACATAGCTTTAAGAGAAGGATTTCTAAGATTATCCGCGCACTTATTTAATAATGAAAAAGATATAATCGCTCTTACGGATTGTTTGAAAAAGAATCCTTTAATCTAAACCCTCAACATTTCCACCACATAGCCACAAAGCTCACATAGTCTCAATCGTTTACTCTACATTTCCTGACACCACCTTCACCTCTTCATTGCTTTCTTCCTCAAGCGTTCCAAGTGGATTTAAGGGAGAAATTGCAGAAACAAATCTTATCGAGTTATTATGGCAGAACAGTATGTCGGCTGCATCAGCAAAGCCGTCACCGTTGAGATCGGATTTTAAATATCCTGTGGCAAAAGTTAAAAGATCATTCCTTATTAAGATCATATCGCTTACATCGGCTATTCCATTTTGATCGGCATCACCGGTATAAATATAAGCATTACCGAGTTTCATTTTCATATTGTTTCCATAGGCTTTTGAAGAATCTGTTGAGAAGTCATAATTAAGTGAAAAAGAATTAAATACCACACCACTGTCCCTGCTCCAGGTTTCGATCGAGTTACGATGCTTCACTGACAGATAAAATTTATAATCATCCGATGGTATGCTCATCGAGAAATTTACATTACCGAGCAGGTCAAGATAAACTTTTTTTGATTCGAGCAGTTTAAATGGTGATCTTGTATCTCTTACGTTGACAGTAACAGTATCACGCAAAGGAGAAATAGCTTCGAGTAAAACTTTTAGAGAAATCAGGGAAGATCTGCTGTTAAGCTTTGTCTGATCAGGTCCGAATTCAACTACGATCGAAGAATTGAATAAAGGTCTGGATTCTGTTACACCGTTTGTGTCTTTGTAACGATAAACTAAAGAATTATCCCCGGCAGTATTTTTTATTCCTACAAAATAAGATGATATCTGATTACTATTAAAATTAGAAATAAAATCCCCCCCCGATTTTTCATTGCTGTAATGAACGGTTATCCCGGAGTTTTGTGTTGCTGAATTTTCGGTTTCAATACAGACCTGAAACGATACATAATCTGAAGCACCTCCGTTCTTTAATGGAGCCCTGTCAAAAGTTATCAGAATCTGGTTTCCTGCAATTTTATAACTCAGCCTTGAACCGGAAACGTTTGCATTATTAAAATCAAGATCCATCCACAATGGTGATAAAATTGAAACGGGCTGCAGCATAAGAAGACTTAGCTGATTAGGATCCGAAGACTGCAGAAAATTATTTTTTGAAAATGAGATCAGCCCATTGGTAGAAATAAAAACCGAATCATAAACTGATGAAAAGAATTTAATCTTGCTTCCCGGGTGAATTATATTGCCCAAACTAAAAAAGCCGTTATCCAGTGTGCCTGTAATCGAGCCGCCGGAAACATTAGCGCGGTTTATGATTAAACTCTTGCTACCGATAGTATCTTTCCAGTTGAACTGCGGGTGACTTGGAGCAGTGAATGCGCATGTAGTGGAATTAGAAAAAAAATATCCCCCGTTCCCTGAGAGACCGCCGCCGAAATTTGAATTAACAATTGTAAAAGTTGTTCTTAATGTGTCATTGCTTCTGTTTTGGTCTGATGCAAGCGAAGAATAAATTTTTACGTTATAGGTACCTTCATTGGTAGTGATGAGACTGTCAAATGAAACATAAGCGGATTGATTTGAATTAAGTGTAAGTGATTTGGTATTCTGATAATCTACGGGACCGGTAATGGAGTAAACAACATTAAAAGGAGTTGACTGATTATTCGTACCGTAATTTTTTATTTCAATCTGTGGAACAAAGTAATCCTGTGAACAGGAAGCAATTTCACCGTACGGAAATAAATTATTGACAATGCCGACCTCGTTGATGTATGGTGTTCCAACAGAAACATCATCGAGCCGGAGATTTTCACCGTCCAAATTTTTATGGAAGAAACCTATCCAGACGGTATCTCCCGCATACGCATTCAGACTGAATGCATATCTTCCGTATTTATTGGGGGAAGGGTATGTAATGCTGTCCTTGAACTTATACAAAAGATTAGTCATACCGGAGGCAAGAGAATCGGTTGTAGATACATAAACACTGAAAGTATCTTTATATACATTCCAGAATGTTTGTCTGAAATAAAATATAAGTGAATCATCTGTGGTGGGAACAAATCTTTTTGTGATTAGAAAGTTGCTTGAACCTGTCGGAGTATAATTTGATACCGCACATTTATTACCTGAGCGTGATGTTCTCGAGCTTTGAACCCATTCGCCGTTACCCTCTATGATATTTGCAACGCTCCAGCCTGTTGGCGGAAATGCTGTTCCCTCGAAACCTTCCAAGAGCTTTACCTGTGCCGTCGCGTCAGAAAGCAAAGCCGGCAGAAGGAAAATAAAGATGAAAAAAATTTTCATTTTAATTTTTCTTTTGATTAAAAAATTATTGAATTCTTTATTGGGGTCTTACTATTGGGGTCTTACTTTGGGGTCTTACTTTGGGATTAACTATTTGGGTGTGTTCCGAAAAAGATCTTTCTGAAATTTTTTACAGATTCGGGGATGATTTGGGAAATCTCCCGCTCCTCTCTATATTATATACAAAAATTTGGTTGACTAATATCAAAATAATATTCATTGGAATCAAGAGAATTCTAAAACGTTATTTAGTTGAATAGTTTTGAATAACTATTCAACCATCACTAAGGATGATGTTTGTAAATCCAATTTTCCGAAACAAGCGGAGTCTTAATGAATATAAAAATACAGTGCTGTCCAAAATATTTTATCAATTTTTAAATAGTCTTAAACTAATCAACAATTAGTGTAATCATTATCATTCTTAAAAAGAACCTGACTGTGAAAAATTGCCGATAAAGAAATTCAGGATAATGGCGGCAGGCGGAGTAAATGTCTATGTTGCTCTCGCTCCGTAATGAACGGAGCCGGGAAAACCTTGAAGGCTCAAGGAAAAGCAAAAACTATAACTGAGGCGTATAAAGATTTCAATTATAATTATAAAAATCTTTTCTTAGGCTTTGAGTCTTGTGGTAAAAGTTTGGTTTGGACGGATGTGATAAAAATATCATCTGATAATGTATAAATGAATTTAATCTCACTTCATAATTTTTTATATTTACAAAAAGAATATGCAGGAGCTTAAAGAAAATAAAGGTAATTTCCCAGAAGATCCCGACACCCCTAAGGATGTCCGGGAAAATTTTTATCAAAGACACAGTAAAGAAATTGAAACAGGAATTGTTATTCTAATGGGATTAACTACCGTTACTGCACTACTATTCAGCATATACATAATTTATAAAAAATATTTCTAAATATTGCCAAACAAGTATTTTATTAAGAGCACAGGACTGATCAAAGCGACTGGAAAAGATTTTATTGATTATGTTAACAGGATGTCAACCAACGACCTCAGAAAATTTCCTACCGGCGAATTCCGTAAGACAGTACTTACAACAGATAAAGGAAGGATCATTGATCTGATCAATGTTATCAACATCCCCGATAGAAATCTTATACTGACATCATATCCTTACACTGAAAAAGTAAAGGCATATCTGGATAAATACATAATCATGGACGATGTTCAACTGAAAACGACGTCCGGAAAATATTCGCTGATAATCGTAAGTGGTGAACAATTAAAATCTTTTGCTAAGACAACTTTTGATATTGATGCTGAAAAAAATAAAATTTATAAATTGAACGATACTGATATTCTATTCATCGATGATTTTAGAATTGAAACACTGAATATTATTTGCCCGGAAGAAAAAGCTGATCAGTACAAAGAATTATTAAAGCAATCTGAAATGATGAACTGCGCTGAATATGAATACGCAAGGATTGAAAGTGGAGTCCCGGAAGCCGAAGGTGAACTCAATGAGAACGTCAACCCTGTAGAATGCGGACTTCAGAAATATATTTCATATAATAAGGGCTGTTACATCGGGCAGGAAGTAATTGCGCGCCTCGACTCACAGGGGAAAATTCCAAAGCAAATGGTAAGTCTAGTGGCAGCATTTCCTTTTAAAAAAGATGATAAAATCATTTTAGATGATGCAAAGGAAGCCGGATGGGTTTCAAGCGTGATCGGAACAGAAGATAAGTATCACGGTCTCGGTTTTATAAGAAGTATAAATCTGGATTTTGAAAAAAAATATTTTATTGAAAGCTCAGGCGTTAAATCGGAAATAATCATAATAAAAATAAATTAAATATAATGTTAGAAAAAATTAAAGAAATACTTGGCAAAGAAAATGAGTCTCTCCTTACTTATGAAGCGAAAGCCATTCCAAAAGATACTATTCATTTACCGGGGAAAGATTTTATTGACAGGGTTTGGAAAGATACCGACAGAACACCGAATGTACTGAGGAACATGCAGACTATTTATAATAACGGAAGACTTGGTGGAACAGGTTACGTTTCCATATTGCCTGTTGATCAGGGAATTGAACATTCTGCAGGAGCTTCGTTTGCGCCAAATCCGGTTTATTTTGATCCTGAAAATATAGTTAAGCTTGCAATTGAAGGCGGATGCAATGCTGTCGCTTCTACACTTGGTGTGCTTGGATCAGTTGCGAGAAAATATTCGCATAAAATTCCATTTATAATGAAATTGAATCATAATGAATTTCTTACATATCCGAATAAATACGATCAGATTTTTTTTGCAAGCATAGATCAGGCATTTGACATGGGTGCAGTCGCAGTTGGTGCAACAATTTATTTCGGCTCGGATGAATCGGGGAGACAGTTGCAGGAAGTTTCACAGGCATTTGCTTATGCGCACGAACTTGGCTTGGTAACGATACTCTGGTGTTATCTGAGAAATCCCGGATTTAATGTAAAAGGTGATAAAGATTATCATTTATCGGCTGACCTGACCGGACAGGCAAATCATCTCGGTGTTACGATTGAAGCTGATATTATAAAGCAAAAGCTTCCTGAGAATAACGGAGGGTATAATGCTTTGAAATTCGGAAAGACACATAAAAATGTTTATGAAAAATTATCAACTGACAATCCTATTGATCTTACAAGATATCAGGTTGCGAATTGCTATATGGGTAGAAGCGGACTTATAAATTCAGGCGGAGCATCAACAGGTAAAGATGATTCCGACATGCTCGAAGCAGTGAAGACCGCGGTAATAAATAAGAGAGCAGGCGGCATGGGATTGATTTCCGGAAGGAAAGCTTTTCAGAAGCCGATGAAAGATGGTGTGACGCTGTTGAATGCAATTCAGGATGTTTATCTTGAGCCTAAAGTTACAATTGCTTAATTACAAATTATAAATAACGATTCTTTGAATTCAAATACTTACATTAACAGAGATCAATAAAAAAAAATAAATCATGAATAAAGCCAAACAAAAAGCAACAATGAAGCACAGAAAGAAAGCCAAATTAAAGAAGGCAAAAGTAAAAGCATCACTTGCAAAGAAGAAAGTAACGAAGTAAGGATAACAACGTCATTGTATTTACATCCATAACTTAGAGGCGGCATGGGCTGATGAAAAAATTTTTATTAATCTTTTTTTTAACCTTTGCGGCTGCATTCACACCTATAGCCGGGAAGTATATCGTTGCTTACATCTCACCTCTGTCACTAGCATTTCTAAGATTCGGTGTTGTTACAATTTTACTTCTCATAGTTTTTAAGCTGAAGAAAGGAAATTTCGGAATTGAGAAAAAGGATTACCTCCTCTTTTTCATTTTGGGAGCACTTGTAATACCGATCAATCAGGTATGTTTCCTTACAGGTGTCAAGCTTTCATTAGCTTCGCATTCGGGAATAATGTATGCCTGTACGCCTTTGATAGTTTATCTCATATCGATCAAACTCAAGGATGAGGAATTCAATCCGAAGAAACTTCTGACGATTTCACTTACCATCGTCGGAATAATAATAATTTTTTACGAAAACCTTCTCCTTCCGCCCGGAGAAGGAAAGAATTATCTTACTGGAGATATACTTCTTTTTTGCGCAGTGGTGTCCTGGGCTGTCTATCTCGCACTAAGCCAGGGTATGGTTTTGAAATACGGAGCGCTGAAAACACAGACAATTTCCTTTAGTATCGGCAGTATATTATACCTTCCTATCTTTCTTTTAGATGTAAAGAATTTAAGTTTTCAGCACATCGATACGGGAGTTGTTCTTGCATATATACACCTGACATTCTTTGTGGCATTCGGCGGATATTTTCTGTACAACTATTCCGTGAACGTCATCAAGACAAGCACTTTGACTACACTTACCAACACATCTCCCATAGTTACTATTATTTTTTCTTGGTTATTATTAAAAGAAAATTTATCTTATTTTTTTATCATAGGAGCAATAATAACAATGACCGGAGTATATTTTACACAAAGGATAAAAACCAACGAAGCCATCGGCTAAATATTCAGATAAATGAAAGATAGCATCAATCCGATCACAGAAAAAAAAATAAAAGTCGCGCTTCATTCCCTTTATGCTGCAGTAGCAATAACAGTCATCAAGCTTCTTGCTGCATATTTCAGCGGAAGTCTTGCAGTACTAAGTGAAGTATTTAATTCGGGGATTGATATATTTGTATGTCTTGTCACTATTATTTCGATCAAATATTCCTCAAGACCTCCTGATGAGGATCATAATTACGGACATGAAAAGGTTGAAAATTTTTCAGCACTATTTCAGGTATTCATACTTTTCATAACGTCGGCTTACATAATTTACGAAGCAATGCAAAGACTTTTTTCAGACAGGACTGTAGAAGTGAAAATAAGCGTCTGGATATTCTTAGCTCTTATTGTTTCAATGATAATAGATTTTTACCGCGCAAGAATATTAAAGAAGACCGCAAGAGAAACAAAGTCAAATGCACTTGAAGCCGATGCTCTGCATTTTTCAAGCGATATCCTTAGCTCATTTGTAGTAATAATCGGGTTGCTCCTAGTTTATCTGAACATAAGTAAAGCAGCCGATACCATTGCCGCGCTGGTAGTGACGGGAATAATAATTTATCTCGGCTATAAACTTTCGAAGAAAGCTATTGATTCACTGATGGACCGTGTGCCTGCCGGACTTTATGAAAAAGTAAAATATGAGACCCTGCTTATAAAGGGAGTGGAGAATATAAAAAGTTACCGCATAAGGAGCTCGGGCTCGAAGATATATATTGACATGACAATATTCATAAGCAGGCTGGTGCCGTTTTCCAAAGCTCATGATATTATGGACGGAGTTGAAAGAAAGATACACGAGCTGATAGAGAATGCAGATGTAGTCATACATTCCGAACCGGTTGAAACAAACAGTGAAACAATTAATGATAAGATAAGAATGATAGTGAATGATTACGGTATGAAATGTCATGATATTTATTCGCATAAAATTGACAATGAAATTTATTCCGAGCTTCATATTGAAATTGATAATACAAATGATCTGACGAAGGCACATAATACGGTCACGGAAATTGAGGAGAGAATAAAAAAAGATATTGATGTAATTTCGCATATTAAGATACACATTGATGAGCCGAGTGAAATTGTTTTTGATACACGAGATATCACTCAAACCTCAAACGAAATTGTAAGCAAAGTAAAGAATATTCTTTCAGAATGCAGCGATGTGATATCGAGTGATGAAATTCATGTCATAAGTACAAACGGCAAGATAAGAGTATCAATGAATTGTGTTTTCAATAACATACATTCTTTGGACGAGGTGCATGACATAGTAACGGTTTTAGAAAGCAAGATCTATCTTGGTCTGAAAGAAAACTATCCCAAGCTGTCAAATGTGATTATACATGCCGAACCAAGTCACATTTAAATTACAGACGTAAAACTGTAAGTAAAAATAATACAGGTTTTTACCGAAGACTTAACTTATCAAATCATAATGGAAAAAATCAGAGCAGGGCTGTTTGGATTGGGTCACCTTGGAAAGTCTCATCTCAGAATGTTGAAAGAGATCAGTAATGAACGTGAGGGTATTGAACTTGTGGGAATATTTGATACTGATACGGAGAAGAACGAAGCAATGTCCAAAGAAAATGATATGGTTATAAATAATTCTGCAGAAGACCTTATAAAAAAAATTAACACCGCTGTAATTGTGACTCCTACATCAACACACTATGAGCTTGCCGGCAAATGCATTAGCAATAATATTAATACCTTCATTGAAAAACCCGTTGCAGATACGACTGAACAGGCGAAAGAGCTGCTTGAGCTTTCAAAAAACAAAAATATAAAAATCCAGATCGGTCATATAGAAAGATTTAATCCTGCGATACTATCGCTGGATAATTATTCAATAGAGCCGATGTTCATTGAGACGCACAGGCTATCGCAATTCAATCCGCGAGGGACGGATGTTTCGGTGATACAGGATCTGATGATACATGACATAGACATAATATTAAATCTGGTGAAGTCAAAGGTTGAGCGAATTGATGCAAACGGAGTGGCAATAATTACCGACAAGATAGACATTGCCAATGCAAGGATCAAATTTGAGAACGGATGCGTAGCTAATATTACAGCCTCAAGAATTTCGCAGAATAAAATGAGAAAGATGAGATTGTTTCAAAAGTCCGCATACATATCGATAGACTTTTTGCAGAATACATCGGAAGTGTTCCGAATGGGAGACGGAGGAGCTGATAACAGCGTTGCGCTGACAGAGTTTGTGCAGGGTGATAAGAAAGTAAAAATATTTTATGAAAGACCGCAGGTTGCAGAAGTGAATTCACTAAAGTATGAGCTTAATAAGTTTTTTGATTCGATAGAGAATGACACAGAGCCGTTAGTCACACTTGAGGACGGGCTTCAGGCGCTTGAAGTAGCAAATGAGATAGTAAATAAAATTCTGGAAGTTTGACCTTCATAATTATTAACTTTTAAATAACATTTTAATCCAATGTATAAAATCGCACACATATCCGACCCCCACATCAGTTACAAAGATGAAAATGAACACGGCAAAAGACTTGTCGGTGTATTGAATGACATAAAGAAGAAAGGGTGTGATCATGTGATAGTTACAGGTGACATTGTAGAAAATCCTTATCCGGAAGATTTTGAATATTCAAAAGAAATATTTTCTCATTTTGGATTGCTGGAGAATTCAAAGATGAGTGTTGTGCCCGGGAATCACGATATTTTCGGTGGATATCCGAAAGCTCAGGATAGCTTTAGATTCTATATAAATTGCAAGAGAGTGGATTATGATAAGAACGTTGATCAGTTTATTGAAGTGTTTAAAAATACTTTCCCGAACAATAATGCTTTCCCTTATGTAAAGATAATAAATAACATTGCGCTCATAGGTATTAATTCGATGGGTGAATGGTCAATGAAAAACAACCGCGAAGGATCCAATGGTTTTATTGAAGGGGAGTCATTGGAGAAATTAAAAAAGATCTTATCATCAGCAGAAGTAAAAAACAAATATAAAATAGTAATGGTCCATCATTATTTTTATAAGCCGGGACTTGATGAGGAAAAGCAGCCTGAGCATACGATCTGGCTTAAGGCGATCAACTGGAAAATGAAACTGTACAACAAGAAAAATCTTTTCAGAATGTTTAAGAAATATAAAGTAAATTTGATTCTTAACGGGCATTCGCATGTGAACCAGGTTTATATTGACAAAGGAATAACAGTTGTGAACAGTTCGACCTGCGTCATGCCACTCACTGATGATCAGATCAGAATGTATAACATTATTTCAATTCCGGAAGAAGGAGATACAGAGAGAAGCATAATAATTGAAACCATTCCTATTGAAGAATGAAGTATGAAATAGAAAATATATATTTAAACAGGATAGGAAAGCTCGCCGATGAAAAAGGTTTTGAAGCATACATAGTTGGAGGGTATGTGAGAGACCTTATACTTGGGATCGAAGATACCGATGTTGATATAATGGTGGTTGGAGACGGGATAGAGTTTGCAAAAGTCGTAGCTAAAGAATACGGAAAAGAACCTGACGCGCAGTACAAGAATTTTGAAACGGCACTTGTTAACATTGACGAATTAAAACTTGAATTTGCATCGGCAAGAAAAGAAAGCTACGAGAGAAATTCGAGGAAGCCAAAAGTCGAACCGGCTGATCTTGCGAAGGATCTGTCGAGAAGAGATTTTACAATAAATACACTGGCAATCGGATTAAATGAGAAAATTAAAGGAGAGCTCATTGATCTGTTCAATGGTTATGATGACATAAAAAGTAAGATCATTCGTACGCCGCTTGAACCGGAGAGGACATTTGATGATGATCCTTTGAGAATAATGAGAGCGATAAGGTTTGCCTCAAAGCTCAATTTTAAAATTGACGAGAAAACTTTTGAAAGTATAAAGAAAATGAAAGCGCGGCTTAAGGAAGACGGAGTTGTTTCTCAGGAAAGAATTACCAATGAATTTTTGCAGATACTAATGAGCGAGAAACCTTCCATCGGGCTTGAATTACTTTTTGATTCGGGAGTTATGGATATAATCTTTCCGGAGATTTCGCAACTTGAAGGAGTGGACCAGAGACAGGATTATCATCATAAAAATGTTTTCTATCATACTTTAAAAGTTGTAGATAACATATCTGAAAAGACAAACGATGTATGGCTGAGATTTGCAGCGTTAGTTCATGACATTGCGAAGCCGCGAACTAAGAAGTTTGTTGATGGTACAGGCTGGACATTTCACGGGCATGAGGAACTCGGCGCGAGGATGATGAAGAAAATATTTCTCAGAATGAAACTTCCGTTAACAAAGCTTAGCTATACAGAGAAGCTTGTAAGAATGCATTTGAGACCGATACCCCTTGCCAAGGCAGAAGTTACCGATTCTGCGATCAGGAGACTGGCAGCAGAAGCGGGTGAAGAGCTTGAAGATCTGCTGACATTATGCAGAGCAGACATCACTTCGAAAAATCCTGAAAAGGTGAGCAAGTTTATGAGCAATTACGAAGTTGTTGAAAAGAAAATTTTGGAAGTTCAGGAAAAAGATAATCTCAGAAACTTCCAGTCACCTGTCAGAGGAGATGAAATAATGAGTATTTGCGGATTGACACCGTGCAGGGAAGTTGGAATAATAAAGAAGAAAATTGAAGAAGCCATTCTCGAAGGCGAAATCCCCAATGAATATGAAGAAGCAAAGAAATATCTTTACAAGGTGAAGGACGAATTACTGAAAAGTAAAAACATCAGGCAAGACAACTCTGCAGAGATCAAACACATTTGAATTTTAAATTCAAGAAAGAATAATTCTCCATAAAAAAAGCCGGCAAAAAAAATTCTCCTGCCGGCTAAACGTACTTATAATTAAATAATGTTACGGATTTAAAGGCGATACAACTCTGACAAAATTAACAGAGTTATTATTGCCGATCAACAGATCAGTAACATCAGTCACATCGTCAGCATTAAGATCTGTCTTTAACAATACTCCAGTAGCAGACGCAGTTACATCGTTATATATATCAACAATGTCGGAAACATCAACTGCTTCGTCCTGATTTACATCTCCACTGAACATACAGTAGCTGCTACCTTTGAGTACTTCATTGTTCCCAAAAGCATTAGCATTTGAAATGACAAAGTCCTGAACAACAGCCGGTCCGGTGACATCCAGAGCCTCACCGCCGGACTTGCTCCAGGTTTGTATGCAGTTGAAATGTTTTGCTACAATGTAATATGTTCCCGAGCCAGCACTTGTAAATGAAAAAGTATTCAGAAATGATAAAGTATCAATTGTTGCCTTTGCTGAATCCACCAGAGCAAATGGAGCAAAATTATTTCTCAGATAAACAGTTACGGAGTCCTTTCTTGCAAGAGTATTTGATGAGGGATCAAACATTCCCTCCATCAGAACTTTTAAAGAAACCTTCACGCTTCGCAACGGAAGAAAGTCAACAAATCCAAGCACCGAGCTGTCAGCTTTATGGAATATGTGAGCTTCAACACTGTCAATGATCCCTGTGCCCCAGTAATTATTTTCGGCTTTAATGGAATCTGTGGTATTATTAAAAAGATCAAATATTTTTCCGCTGTTACCATTGCTGTAAATTTGATTGAGTCCTGCATCGGAAGTGTCCACGCTGTTCAGATCACCCATGTTCGGTTTGGCTGTTCCCTGAATTGTAATTCCCCAGAGATTACCGCGTATAATATTTCTGGTTACAACTGATTTTTGAGTAGCTGCCCCGTTAAAGTTAATTCCGCTTCCGCCGAGTGTCGGTGAACCCTGAATATTGTTACTGTCTATTACATTATTATTGATATAAACATTGGAGCTTCCTCCACCGATCGCAATACCGTAGCGGTTCTTCTTGATAATATTATTTTCAATGATTAATTGCGGAATTGTGCCGACCGGAAAAAAGGAAATACCTCCTGACATTATCGGTGAGCCAATGATGGTATTTCCGCGAATGATCATTGGCGTCGGACCTGTTGCTCCGAAATTGATCTGTGGAACGTTTGCGTTCTCGGTGTCATTTTCATAAATAAGATTATTCAGAATTTGAGGAGATGAAGCAATGTTCGCTCCGGAGGCAATTGCTGCTCTTCTGTTTCTGAATATTTTGCAGTTTGAAACTATTGAATTAGAGCGGAAGAAATTAATTGCACCGGATCCGAATGAACTGTTTAGCGTGTTATATCTTATGGTACAGCTATCAATAAGAATATTGCAGTCAAGCATTCTGATTGAGTTGCCGTATTCCATTATTGTTTTTTTAAGGATCGAGCCGTCACTAAGATCTTCAAATTTTAATCCGAGATACTTTGTAGTTGTGTCCTGTGCTGTAATTTTAACAGAATCAGTAGGATTGACGATCATGATGCCGAAGATATCTATAAATACGCCGGTTGAAAATTTTAAAGTTGCATTGTTCAATATCTTAATGGTATCGCCCGCTGTAATATTAATGGTATCATTGAAAAGATAATTGCCGCCGGAGAAAGTGACATTGCCTGATGAAAAGGCGACAAGACTGTCGAGTGTCCATGATCTTCCGGTGCCGGGTGTTGAATAATTAGAATAAGAATTTGAAAATGTTAAAAGAATAAATAAGAACAAAATGTTTTTCATTGTAAAGCTATGGGTTTGATTAATGAAATGCGGAAAAGATTTAATGAATAAATTAATAAATTTAAACTTTGATTATTAATGATTAATTTATCTTAAACTAACTTTATTGATGTCTATTTCTTACAGCACTCTTCCCAATTTTAGTGAACTTTTTTAAACTTACATAAATAATTTTCCTGCTTTAAAAAATTTTTATCAGTATGATTTCAGAAACGATGGCGATTTTCTGAAATGTATTGAAGCTAAAAAGGAAAATTACTTAAGCCACGGACTATTTAGCCGCGATGAATTAACCACTATCCTAAGAGGTCAGAACTTAACATTCGATTCACAGCAAAAGACATTTGATAATATCGAACTGCTGAATGAAGGCAATACCTATGCGGTCGTAACAGGTCAGCAGCTTGGATTTCTTACCGGTCCTTATTACACAATTTTAAAAGCGCTCAATACAATTCAACTGGCGGAAAAGCTTAACAAAAAATTCAGCGGATACAATTTTGTTCCGGTGTTCTGGCTTGAAGCTGATGACCATGATTTCCTCGAGATTAATAATGTTAATGTCATCTCGAAAGAAAATGAAATTAAAAAGATAAGCTATTTTGAGAAAGGTGAAGAATCGGAAAAGTATCTTAAGCCGGCAGGTAATATTATACTTGATGATGAAATCCAAAAATTTATCGGGACACTTGAAGATTCATTTAATAAAACAGATTTTTCGGACAGTCTGTTTAATGCAATAAAGAATTCTTATTCAAAGGACACGGATGTCAAAATTGCATTTGCAAAATTCATTAATTCATTATTCGGTGATAAAGGTTTGATACTGATCGATCCATCAGATAAGGAGATCAAAAAATTATTAAAGAATGTTTTCAAAACGGAGCTCGACACCGCTCCGCAGACTTGTGAAAAAGTAATTCATACTTCAGTTGAGCTTGAAAAAAATTATTCAGTTCAGGTAAAGCCAAAGGCGATAAATCTTTTCTACATTTATGACGGAAACAGGTATCTTCTCGAACCGCGGGATAATGACATTTACGCTCTCAAACATTCGCGTCAAAAATTTTCAAAAGAAGAGTTGTACAGTCTGCTTGAAAGCAATCCTGAGAGATTCAGTTGGAATGTAGTGACAAGACCAATATGTGAGGATTATCTGTTGCCGACTGTAGCCTATATAGGCGGCCCATCGGAGGTATCTTATTTCGGTCAGTTTAAAGAGGTCTATGAGTTTTTTAATGTTACGATGCCGGTGATTTATCCGAGAACATCAGTGACAATAATAGAAAGCCGTGTGAAAACTTTTCTCACGAAATATGATCTGAAGTTCAGCGAACTGCTTGATGAAAAAAATCTTTCCAGAAAGCTTCTTAAGAATCTTTCGGATGTAAGCGCAGATGAAATTTTTTCGGGATTGAAAGAAGAACTTTCGGGTTTATTCTATACTTATGAAAAAGAATTAGCCAGGATCGATGCCAATCAGACAGAATCATTTTCCAAAAGGAATAAACAGTTTGTCGAATCAATGGATGTTGCAAGAGAAAAGTTCGTTTCTCTTCAAAGCAAGCAAAGCGAGGTTATCACAAACCAGCTTGCAAAAATTCTGACTAATGTTTATCCCGACAATAATTTACAGGAGCGTGTATTAAACATAAGCTATTTTATTAATAAGTACGGAATGGATTTTGTGGACCGGCTTATGCAGGAGATAAACATAGACGCTTTTGAGCATCAGCTTATAGATGCATCACCCGGCTCCGGTCAGTAAATGTTGCCTCGATTGAAAAAAATATTAGTGATAAGACTTTCCTCATTCGGTGACATAGTCTTGTCCTTCCCGCTTTTAAAAAAAATCAAAGAAAAATTACCTGAATGTGAAGTACATTTTCTAACGAAGAAAAATTATGAAGATGTTTTATTGCTGAATCCTGACATCGACAAAATTATTTTCAATGATGACAGGCTGAGTGATACAAGGAAAAAGGTCACTGATGAAAGTTATGATCTTATAATTGACATACATAAAAATTTCAGAAGCATATATCTCAGCGCATTCAATTCTAAAAATGTAGTCAGATATAAGAAAGAAAACTTCAAAAAGTTTCTGTTTGTAAAATTTAAGATAAATTTTTTAAAGGAAGTAACACCGGTCTGGAAAAAGTATATTCTTCCGGTGAAAAGATTCCTGAATTTTGATAAGCTGAATTTTGAGGTCAGTGAACTTACATTTGACAGAACAAAAAGCATTGAAGGGAAATATACTGTGATCGCGCCGGCATCAAGACATTTTACGAAGACGTATCCGGCTGAAAAATTCATTCAGTATATCAACAACAACACCGGAACAAGATTTGTGCTTGTAGGAGATAATTCGAAAAAGGAAAAGCTGATATGCAGTGAGATCGAAAGAAGCTGTAAGAATGTTCTCAACCTTTGCGGTAAGCTTACAATAAATAATTTAGCAGAGGTCATTTACAACAGCAGCCATTTAATATGCAATGACAGCGCGGTACTTCATTTGGCTGAAGCACTTGGCAAAAAGGTAATTGCGATCTTTGGCTCGACAGTCAGAGAGTTCGGATTTTTTCCGCAGCTTGAAGGATCTGAGGTGTATGAGAATGAAGGTCTGGTATGCAGACCATGCACACATATCGGAAGAGGAAGCTGTCCCAAAGGACATTTCAAATGTATGATGGGAATAGAAATACAATTAAGAATTAGGAAATAAGAATTAGGAATTAGTTTTTTTTAATTTAATTCAACTTTCAACTTTTAACTATCTGCGCATGCCGAAAATATATTTAAAGAAAAATGAAGAGCGAAGATTGCTGGCTGGTCATCAGTGGGTTTTCAGTAATGAGATCGAAAAGACAGAGGGTATTACAATGAACGGGGAAGTAGTAGAATTATTCAACTCGAATCAAAAGTTTTTAGGAAAAGGATTTTACAATAAGAATTCTTTAATTGCGTACCGTCACCTGACAGACAAAGATGAAGAAATTGACAAAGCATTTTTTTTCAAAAGATTAAGTCTTGCGAACTCCCTTCGCAAGAAAGCTTATCCTTCCCGCGATGTTTACAGACTGGTCAACAGTGAAAGTGATTATCTTCCCGGGTTAATAATTGACAAGTTCGAAAATAAATTTTCGATTCAGGTTTTTTCATACGGAATGAATGAGCGCATAGATATCATTAAGGAAATTCTTGTTGAAAATTTCAAAGCGGAATTAATTGTAGAAAAGAATGATAACGAGACTCGGGTGCTTGAAGGGTTAGAAAAGAAGCAAGGTATTCTTCTCAGCAAATCAAATGAAGATGATCAATCATTTGAAGTGGTCATTGATGATATTATTTATAAGATCGACCTTTTAAGAGGACAGAAAACAGGATTTTATCTGGACCAGTGTGAAAGCCGGAAATTATTGAGGAAGTATATAAATGAAAAATATAAAGTACTTGATCTCTTTTGCAATGAGGGAGGGTTCGCGTTGAATGCGGCTTTTGCAGGAGCAACTGACGTTACAGGAGTTGATTCATCCGAATATTCAATTCAGAGAGCGATTGAAAATTCAGCTTTGAATAATCTGAGTAATATTAATTTTATAGCCAAAGATGTATTTGAATATCTTAACGAATTATTCCAGACTAAGGACAGGTTTGATCTTATAATTCTTGACCCGCCTTCATTTACAAAATCAAAAAAAAATCTTTTCACGGCTTTAAAAGGTTATGAAGAGCTTAATTACAAAGCAATGCGAATGCTCAAGCCAAATTCACTTCTGTTCACATTTTCCTGCTCGCATCATATTAATGAAAAGAATTTTGAAGAAGTGCTTGTAAAGAGTGCTTCGTTGGCAAAAAGAAAAATTCAGATCATTGAGTTCAGAAACTGCTCATACGACCATCCCGTTCTTCCACAGATGAACGAAACAACTTATCTCAAGAGTTATCTTCTTCGGGTTATATAAATTTCTTATTTGAACATAGTCTTAATAAGCATTATATTTGTATAAATAAATAATTCAAATAAATGAGTTCAGATACAAAAAATTTTGTCGCAATAAACTATATAAGCTGTAAGGATCATTACAAAGAAAGGTTTGAGGAGCTATTCGGTTCACGTGCGGGCGCAATTGACAGGATGCCCGGATTTAAGTTCATGGAAGTTTTGAAACCTATGGACGGCGCCAGCAGTTACTTAATAGTAAGCCACTGGGATTCACAGGATGCATTTAAAGACTGGACAAAGTCACCGGAATTTCTTGAAGGTCACAAAAGAGGATTTGAAGATTTGAAGCTCGCAAAGGAAAAAGGTGAAGAACCTCCGATGATTTCAGATTTTAAAACATACGAAGTAATTGCAAGATAAGAATCCAAACAAAGTATGGCTGTGGTTCAAGAGACTTGGTTTCTGGGGATTTATGTTTTTTCTCATTAAAGGACTTCTCTGGCTGATTTTACCGTACTTCATAACAAGATTTTTTTAACAAACCCAAATCATAATTTAAACATCTTAAAACATCTAAGGAGAAACTTGAAAAAATTTTTTTATTCACCGCTATTTTTGTCAATATGTTTTGCAGCTTTATTATTCACGGTATACAGTTGTAAAGATGAGGACTCACCGATTGTACCTGTAGGTCCTGAAGCAAAATCAATAAACGGAACGATAAGATTTGTAGATACAAATTTCATCTTAACCGGGGGAACATATCTTATCTCAGCGTATCCTGCGGCAGGATGGCCGCCAACCGGAGGTCCAACAGCTTTTGACACAATCAAAATATCGAGAACAAACAACGTTCTTAACTTAAACTACAATTATAAATTAATAGATCTTAATCCGGGTAGTTACGTGGTATCAGTTGGCTTCAGAAAAAACACCGGGGGTCAAAGCCCGATAATGTCAGTTTATGGATGTGATACAGCAAGAGCCCGGTATTCATTATGCTTTTTAAATCCAACGCTTAAAGCTACTATTGGAGCGGAAAATCAGGGAGTAGAAAATATTAACATGATCTCATGGTCAGATACCACTAAGAAGGTTTATTAAACTAAAAAGGTTTATTAAATGATGATTCATCCCCGAATAAATTTTGTTATAAGATCGTTTGCAGGCGGGAGCAGTCTCAAAGTGTTCCTGCTCTGCATTTTATTTTTCCTTTCTGTGAATACATATGCGCAGGGAAAGCTTGAAGGGAAAATAATTGACAAGTCAACCAATGCAGCAATTTTCGGTGCACAGGTCAGTATAGAAAAAGATAACTCAAAAGAGTTTTCTGAAACACTGTCAGAAGTTTCCGGAAGCTACAAATTTCATAATCTTGCTGACGGGCTATACAAGATAGAAGCCACTCACATTGGTTATCAATTCTATTCAGGGCAGATAATTATTTCATCCGGCAAAATTAAAAACTTTGACATATTTCTTGAAGTATCAGAAATCCAGACCGAGAGAATAAATGTTACTTCAACTAAAACAGAGATCACTCTTCAGCAGACTCCATCAACAATTTCCATTGTCAGCGCGGAAGAGATAAAAAATAAAAATATTATAACCTTTGATAACGTACTTGAAGAAGTTCAGGGTGTAACCATTAACCGTAGCAGCGGAATAAATGTAAGCTCGCTTTCAATAAGAGGTTCATCGGATGTAGCAGGAGGCGGTATAGGCAACAGAGTTCTTCTTCTTCTAGACGGAAGACCTTCCTTAACAGGAGATTCAAAGGGTGCTCTATGGTCACTCATTCCTGTTTCGATAATTGAAAGAACTGAAGTTGTAAAAGGAGCTTTCTCCTCACTTTACGGCTCAAGCGCTATCGGAGGAGTTATCAATGTCATTACAAAGAAGCCAACTTATAAAGCTTTCACAGGCGTTAATCTGAATTACGGATTTTATGAAAAGCTTTCAGACAGCTTAAGGTTCACAAATAAACTTCAGACATTTTCAGGCCTTGATCTGATCCACAGCAACACACAGAAAAAGTTTTCTTACCTGTTAAATTTTAATTATAAAAAAAATAACGGGCATGCCGAGCAGACTGAATACGATTTTTACAGCGCGACCGGAAAATTTACTTATGATGTTTTAAGTAACCGCGATCTTGAAGTAACTTTACAGTATTCAAAATCAAACAGCGGTTTCCCCCATTACTGGAGAAAGGATGCCGGACAGATTGCTGAGCCATACAAAGTCGCGCCTTATTACATTGGGGACAACATAAAAAAGGAAACGCAAAGCTATGATCTTTACTATCGGGCAATTCCTAATTCAACTTCAAAATACACAACGCGATTTTACTATTATTATCTGAAGAGCAATTCTTTTTATAATCCGAATAATCCGGTGTCATTACAGTTCGCTGATACAGGCAAAGGATTGAACACATTCATTGACTCATACAATCTTGGCAATATAACTCAGGTAGATTTACAGCTTGGAAAAAATAATTATCTTATTTCAGGCTTTGACTTCCAGCTTAATATTGTAAGGTCGGATCCAAGCGAGATTCTTTACGGAGATCAGCAGATGAATAATTTCGGTGTGTTCGTTCAGCACCAGTTAAAATTACTTACTGACATAAAAGAAAATTCTATCCTTACATCTACGATCGGAGCAAGAGGGGATTTTAATAAGATCGTATCAGGAGTAAAGTCTATTCAACTAAGTCCGAAATTCTCATTAGTATATTCGCCACAGATCAATAAAGGAGTATTCGGCAATTCTGCATTCCGGATACTTGCAGGAAGGGCATTCCGCTCACCTTCAATCGCTGAAATATATTTTAAGAAAGAGTTGTTTGGTGGATTTGATTTTATTTATAATGCAGATCTGAAGCCAGAGGAAATGATATCGGCTGAAGTCGGCTTCAGGAAACAGTATATGAACAGGTTCACATTTGACGTATCATTTTTTTTGAATGAGTATGACAATTTAATACAGTATGTTAATACAGGAACTTCGCTTTACGGTCCGTTCCAGGTACGGAATGTAGCAAAGGCACAGATAAAGGGATTTGAATTTTTCATTGATTACAATTCAACTCTGAAGCTATTTAAAAATCCGTTTAAATATTTTTTCAATGTAAGCTATACATATCTTGATTCAAGGGATCTTTCATCAGGAAGGAAAAATGATTTCCTGCCCTATAAGCCGAAGCATAATTTTATTTTTACAACAAACCTTTCTTACTCTGATTTTAATTTTAATGTGAACGGAAGGTATTTAAGCAAAATTGACGAAGTATTATTTTACAAACTTGAGGAGCCGGAGTCATACATCATTTTGAACATGAAGCTTTCAAAAGACATTACAAAAAAACTTTCCATATTTGCGGCTGTAAACAACCTGCTCAATGAATCCTATCAGGAACTTGAGCGGATACAGTCACCCAACAGAAACTTCAACGCAGGACTGAGCCTCGAGTTTTAACCCCTACATTTATTAAACATTCTATCTAAGTAGTTATACTCATATAAAATGAGTAGACCTTCCTATGGCATATCCCGTTCATTGTTAATAATTTTGTACACAACCCAATTACTGTCTTACCTTATTGTTTGGACACATCTTAAAATCTGCCTCAAACTTCTTCAGGATGTCTTCATTATATTAGCTCCGGTAACCCAAAGAACCGGGGCTATATCTTTTTAGATCATCAGATTATCATATTATCATATTTTCATTCTATAATATTATTTAGTCTAATGTGAAGGATGGAAGTAATAAGCATTTGTCTGACCACACACTGCAATTGTCTGAAGTCATAGGTGCTTGAAGAAGTAAAACTTAGCATTTATTTAACTTCTTGAAAGGATAGTTAACAATTTCTTAACATTGCCTATATGATTAAATAGGTATTTTTGGAAGAATCTAAAAACTACATCAAACCCAACTATGTTAAAATTAATATTTTCAATAATCCTTTCAATAGCCCTTATTTCCTGCGGAGAAAAGAAAGATGTTTCAGTAAATAAGCCGGGGGGTCAGATCAACGGAGCAGGAGCAAGTTTCCCGTATCCGATCTACTCAAAATGGTTCAATGAATATGCGAAAATAAATAAAGATGCCAAGATCAATTACCAGTCTATTGGAAGCGGCGGCGGAATAAAGCAGATCACGGAAGGAACTGTCGACTTCGGCGCAACAGACAGTCCCATGAGCAATGAAGAAATTGAAAAGGCAAATACAAAAAATAATAATTCAATAATCCACATACCAACTGTGATCGGCTCAGTGGTAATGACTTACAATGTTCCGGGCATAGATAAAAATATCAACCTCAGTCCGGAGGCGATTACAGGAATTTATCTCGGCACAATTAAAAAATGGAATGACCCTCTGATTACAAAAGAAAATCCCGGTACAGTTTTTCCGGATAAGGAGATCATTGTCTGTTACAGAACAGACGGCAGCGGAACGACCTATGTGTTTACAGATTATATGGGTAAAGTAAGTGAAGAATGGAAGACAAAAGTAGGAGTAGCGAAAGATGTAAGATTCCCGGTAGGTCAGGGCGGCAAAGGAAATGAGGGAGTTACCGGACTTGTAAAGCAGCTTGAGTTTTCGATTGGATATGTTGAACTGATATACGCTTTACAAAATAAGCTTAAGTATGCGAACATAAAAAATCAGGAAGGACAGTACATTGCTCCTAATCTTGAAAGTCTTACTAAAGCAGCCGAGCAGTCTTTAACCGAGATGCCTGCTGACATGAGACAATCAATTACAAATGCAAAGGGAAAAGATTCCTATCCAATTTCAAGCTACACATACCTTTTGATATTTGAAAAACAAAAGGACGCGTTTAAAGGAAAGACACTAAAGGAGTTCATGATATGGGCTTTGGGTGAGGGTGAGAAGTTTGCAAAGGATCTTGGATATGCACCGTTGCCTCCTGAGGTTATTGGGAAAGCATTAGAGAAAGTTAACAAGATCAGTTTTTAGTTCTTTTACTTGAAAGTTAAAAGTTGAAAGTTATTAAAGTTAAAAGTTAAAAGTTAAATAATCGGATAACCCTGATAATTTGAAAAAATGGTAAAGGAAATTAAGAGCCGAAAAAAGTTAGGTGATATTATTTTTGAAAATATTACCCTTATTTTCGCTTTTATAATTGTAGGGTTAGTTTTTTATATTGCATACGAAATGTTCATAGACTCTTCCGAGAGCCGTGACAGGTTTGGATTCGGATTTATTTTTTCATCCGACTGGAATCCCGTCAAAGAAGAATTTGGTGCATTGCCTTTTGTATTCGGTACAATTGTTTCCTCGATGCTTGCGCTTTTAATTTCACTTCCGATAAGCATCGGAGTCGCGATCTTTCTTTCCGAGATAGTTCATAAGTCAGTCCGGACACCGATCAGTTTTTTAATAGAAATACTTGCAGCGATTCCAAGTATCATTTATGGGTTCTGGGGGATATTTGTATTCGCACCTTTCATGAGAAACACAGTGCAGCCAATGCTTCAGTCAACATTCGGATTTCTGCCGTTCTTCAAGGGATCAATGTATGGCACTGGACTTCTTACAGCTTCGATCATTTTAGCAATTATGATAACGCCGATAATCTCAGCTATCACACGTGATGTCCTTAAGGCAATTCCCGTTTCACAAAGAGATGCGGCTTATGCGCTTGGCGCGACAAAGTGGGAAGCGATTAAAATGGCTTTGCTTAATGCGCGAAGCGGTATACTCGGTGGCGCCGTTCTGGGACTTGGAAGAGCCATTGGTGAGACGATGGCAGTAACAATGGTAATCGGAAATAAAGCTCAGATAAAAGCGTCATTATTCGAGCCTGCATATTCGATGGCTTCGGTCATTGCAAATGAATTTGCGGAAGCGTCAGGAAGCCTGCATATAAGCTCATTGATCGAGGTAGGACTTATACTTTTCGGAGTAACATTCATAATTAATTCAATGGCAAGATTATTAATATACAGCGTAACGAGAAAAGCATGACGGCAGAATCCATACAGAAAATTCCGAAGAATCTAAGACGAAGGAAAATTACAAACTCTGTAATGATCTCACTCTGCGTCGTAGCCGGAATTATTACTATCCTTCCATTAATTTACATATTCTTTTACACTACACAGTCGGGACTTTCCGCGCTGAATGCAGACTTTTTCACACAATTGCCAAAACCTGTCGGAGAAGTAGGCGGTGGAATGGCAAACGCGATCGTAGGAAGCATCATACTCATTGGGATCGGAGGATTAATGGGCATTCCGGTAGGAATACTTGCCGGAATTTATATTTCCGAATATTCAAAAAACATTTTTGCAACAATTGTTAAATTTACTACTGACGTGCTTAGCGGAGTGCCTTCAATAGTTGTGGGAATATTCGCATACGGAGTTATAGTAATTCCAATGCAGAGATTTTCCGCGCTTGCAGGAGGATTCGCGCTTGGAATATTAATGATACCGACAGTAACCAAAATAACGGAAGAGATGCTGCGTCTTGTCCCCCAGTCATTGCGTGAGGCTTCACTCGCACTTGGAGTTTCAAGATGGAAGACAACTTTAAGAATTGTACTTAAGACGGCTTCGGCAGGAATCATAACAGGAGTACTGCTTGCTATAGCGCGTGCTGCCGGTGAGACTGCTCCGCTTCTTTTCACGGCATTTGGAAACTCATTCTGGCAGACAAACATAGATGGTCCGATGGCTGCACTACCTTTGCAAATATTCGTTTATGCAATATCGCCGTATGATGACTGGCACAGGCAGGCATGGGCAGGAGCTTTTGTGTTAATTTTCTTAGTTTTCATTGTGAATTTGATCGTAAGATTTGTAACAAGAAATAAATATTCAGGAAATTTATGAACGAAGAGATAATTGAGATTGATACCGACCTTAGTGATGAATCAGAAAAAGATTCTAAGGTCGCAGTGCAGACAACCGATCTGTCTGTCTATTTTGATGAACGTGCAGCAATAAAAAATATCAACATTAAATTAAGAAAGAACAGAGTCAGCGCTATCATCGGACCATCGGGCTGTGGTAAGTCAACGTTCCTGAGGTCACTTAATCTGATGCACGATATGACGCCAAAGGCAAAAGTATTTGGTGAAATTCTCATACATGGTGAAAATATTTCTGAATTCAACTCAGTAGATATCCGGAAAAAAGTCGGTATGGTTTTTCAGAAACCGAATCCGTTCCCTACAATGTCAATTTATGATAATGTTGTCGCAGGACTAAAGCTGAACGGTATGACAAAAAAAGTATTGCTTGATGAGATTGTTGAAAAAAACTTAATACACGCCGGACTGTGGAATGAAGCAAAGGACAGATTAAAAAGTCCTGCGGTCAGTTTATCAGGTGGACAACAGCAGCGTCTCTGCATAGCCAGAACAATTGCGGTGAATCCTGAGATCATTTTGATGGATGAACCCACAAGCGCGCTTGATCCGATCTCAACCGCAAAAATTGAAGAGCTGATCTATAATTTCAAGAGTGAATATACGATCGTAATTGTAACGCATAACATGCAGCAGGCAGCAAGGGTCAGCGATCAGACAGCATTTTTTTATCTTGGAAAATTAATTGAATTTTCTAAAACCCGCAGAATGTTTACCAATCCTAAAGAGACATTAACCGAAGAATACATTACTGGTAAGTTCGGCTGATCCATCCCTCCCATATTACTAATACAGATCACATCTAATCAGCTTTTCTTTATCAGAATGAAGAAGATATTGCTTGGTTAAAAAAACTTTCAATTTCATATTGTAGTTTGTATCTTTACTTCAATCCACAGCACCAAAATAATTTTTTCAGGTAATGCAGAAGACAAGACTCGTCATTTTTTTAAGATCATTGAATGCCACTGAAGTCAGGAAATTCAGAGACTTTGTAAATTCCCCTGTATTTAACAAAAATGAAAGTATCGTAAAATTATTTGACATTCTTATCAGACATCACCCTGATTTTGATAGAAGTGATCTGACCGAAGAAAATATTTTCAGTGAAGTCTATGGGAAAGAAAAGTACGATTACTTTAAAATGAAGAATCTTACTTCAGATTTACTAGGACTTGGAAAGGAGTTCCTTACTTTCATCAATTTTAAAAAAGATATCGAATACAAAGAGATCAATTTACTGAGGGAGCTGAGGTTCAGGAATATGGATGTAATGTTTGAGGATGTTTACAAATCAGCATCCAAGAGAATGGAAAAAGTAAAAGTGAAAGATGAGAAGTATTTAAATCAAATGTATGAACTGAAAACCGAATTGATGAATTTCAATTCCCCCAAGAAGCCAAATGCAAACTTCCATTATTTTCAGGAGAAACTGGACTTGCTTGTGGATTACTCATTAATAAGACTCCTGAAATGCTTTAATGTAATGGTGCATGAAAAGTATCAAAATAATTACAAGTTTGATCTCAAGATGTTTGACAGCGTCATGCAGTATCTTTCCGAAAACATAAATGAAAGCAATCCAACGCTGCAGATATATTACTACATAATATTGCTTAACTGGGAAAGAAACGATGAAGCTTTCTTTAAGCTGACAGAGCTGAAAAAAAAATACACTGATGAACTTGACGCCGTGGATAATTATATGACCTACCTTCACCTTGACAGCTATTGTGCATCAGCTTACAATGAAAAGGGTCGCACTGATCTGCTTTATGAACAGTTTGAGCTTTCTAAAGTGGGCTCGATGAATCATTATCCGGAACTCGGCAGGATACTGTATCCTGATTTTCTTAATGAGATCAAAAAAGCAGTGAGAGTCGATGAACTTGACTATGCAGTTGATTACATTGAAAAGTTCAGGGATAATCTTACTGCCGAAAAAGAAAATACATTGAACTTTTGCTACGGATTCATTGCTTACAGAAAAGGTGATCTTGATGAGGCGCTTGAATTGTTTTCCAAAACTAATTTTTCAAATTTCTTAATCAAGATTCAGGTGAAGATATTGCTTCTTCAGCTTTATTATGACAAGAAATATTTTGAACAGGCACTGCTGATGGTAGATTCATTCAGGCATTATGTATTAAGGGAAAAGCTTTTGCTTGATAAGTTCAGAACTTCGGTGCTGGACTTTCTTAAGATTATATCCGGCTTAATAAAAATTAATCTTGAGATCTCGAAGAGGAAGAAACTAAGTTTGATCTATGAGACAAAACTTGAAATTGAAAATTTAAAGAATAATCAGTTCGGAATGAAGTTATGGCTTAGTGAGAAGATCGGGGCGATTGGTACTGAATGAAAACACCACAGAGTAATAAATACAATTACTGCATTCTGTCTCTGTGGCGTTGAAGTTTGAAATCTTGTACTCTTAAAATTTAAATCAATTTATTTTTCGGTTCCAGAATCTGTGTTGCTTCATTAGCTCTATGAAATTTTTTGGTGATCCGTCGGCAGATATGCCTTCTACTGTAAGCTTGTCAGGGGAGTCATAGTCCAGCCCGATCAATGAAGCTTTCATCAGTACAATACCTTCACCAGAACATGCAATTGGCTTCAAATGCTTATGAGCCTGCTTCACAAACTCCTTTGATTCAGGTACTGTCATAAGCATGTGAATGCTCTTTACTCCGTCGGCAATGTAAACTGCATCAAATAAAACCGAAGATGTTGTAAGCAAGCTTTCATCGGCAGGAATATGTTTGCCAGCCCCGGTAGCAATGTTCCCGACGTGTGTCGCTACAATAACCGGAACAGCTCCTTCATTTTTTAAAGCTTTCATCATCGCATTCAATGAAGAATCATCAACGCCGTCAGTCGCTAATATTGCTACCTTTCGTGTCTTGATATTATCTTTAGGAGTTTTCATCATGCTTAGCGCCTCAGATTTTTTAATTTTTTGCTGAACTTTCAACGGTTGGTAATTTTCCTTAACTCCATCGGCGGGAATACTGTGGTTCATCGGATATTCCGGCTTAGGAACATTCATACCAAGACCCTGAGCTACATTACCTGCAAGACCGGAATCCACTTGCGAAAGCAGACCAAGCATACGGCTTCTGATGGCTTCGGTCTTTACTTTTCCCAATTCAAATGTAAGAGCGCTTGTGATGTGTTCTTGTTCAGGAACAGATTGACTGTTGAAGAAAAGCGTAGCTTGACTGAAATGATCAAAAAAACTTTTGCTTCTTTGCCTGATCTTTTTTGCATCGATCCTTTCGGTATAAGAAGTAAATCCGCCCTCTGATGCTTTTGCCTGAAACGGACAGCCCGCATTAAGAGTATTAGGTTCATAGCTTGTTTGTCCGACATTTATTGTTTGCCTCATATGACCGTCGCGTTGATTGTTATGCACAGGAGCGATTGATCTGTTGATAGGAATTTCATGAAAATTCGGGCTTCCCAATCTTGAGAGTTGTGTATCGGTGTAAGAGAATAATCTGCCCTGCAGAAGAGGATCATTTGTGAAATCTATTCCGGGTACAATATGTCCGGGATGAAAAGCCACCTGCTCTGTTTCTGCAAAAAAATTATCGGGATTTCTGTTGAGAGTCATTTTCCCGATCCTGATCACAGGTACTAATTCCTCCGGCACCAGCTTTGTTGGATCGAGCAGATCAAAATCATATTTGAATTCATCCTTTTCCGGAATTATCTGAAGACCTAATTCCCATTCAGGAAAAGCCCCGGAGTCGATTGCTTCCCAGAGATCTCTGCGATGAAAATCCGGATCTTTCCCCGAAATTATCTGTGCTTCGTCCCAGATGACGGAATGCAACCCGAGCAATGGCTTCCAGTGAAACTTTACAAAGCAGGACTCATTTTTTTTATTGATCAGTCTGAATGAATGAACACCAAAACCTTCCATCATTCTGTAACTTCGGGGTATTGCCCTGTCTGACATTACCCACATTATCATGTGCATTGATTCAGGCATTATAGAAATGAAATCCCAGAAAGTATCGTGAGCGGACGCCGCTTGTGGAATTTCATTATTCGGTTCGGGCTTAACTGCGTGAACAAAATCCGGAAATTTGATCGCATCCTGAATAAAGAATACCGGCATGTTATTTCCCACAAGATCATAGATACCTTCCTGTGTATAGAACTTCACGGAAAATCCTCTCACATCACGCGCAAGATCAGAAGAACCGCGTGAACCGGCAACAGTTGAAAATCTAACAAACACGGGAGTTCTTTCTGTTGTTGAATTTAGAAAATGTGCTTTAGAAAAATTTGCCTGAGACTTATACAGCTCAAAATATCCGTGTGCTGCTGCACCTCTTGCATGAACTATCCTCTCCGGAATTCTCTCATGATCGAAGTGAGTGATTTTTTCTCTTAAAATAAAATCTTCAAGGAGCGTTGCGCCTCTTTCCCCTGCTTTCAGAGAATTCTGATTATCATTGATCTTCAGACCCTGATTAGTGGTTAGAAATTCATTGGTTCCGTCTTCCTTATTCCGCTCAAGGTCCTGTCGCTTTAAATCTGAGACCGCTATGTTTTTTTTAGATTTTTTCATTAGGTAAAATTTTAATTTGAGCAAATAATTATTGTAAATATAAAAGCTCCGGTATTGAAAGGGTAATACCGGAGCAGGGTTCCTTTGTTACAATTTTTTTCTAATGTTATTACTCGTGAACATCGGTTTACTTTTTAGAGGATTTACTTTTACCATTTGTTCCAAAGCTACTTGTTTCAGTTTCTTCATTCATTGCTTCCGCATTTACACTACCTGCGATCTCGGAAAGAGTTTTATCGGCATTTTTTTCCTCATCCATAGTTTCATTAAGCAGCTTGCTGATGTCATCATAACCAAGAAGATCCGCATAAGTAAGCGCGCAACCGTATGAAGCGATTTCATAATGTTCAACCTTTTGTCCGGCGCAAATCAGAGCAACATCCATCACTGAAGGCTGCATATTTTCTTCCATTATCTCAGCGCCCTCTTTTATCAACCCTTCCATTGCTACACATTTCTTACCGCTTAAACTTTTACCAATTTTAGTAGAGATCTTCTCTAAGCGTGCGATCTGATTCTCAGTTTCCTTAAGGTGATTTTGAAAGGCTTCTTTCAATTCTTCTGATGAAGCAGCTTTAACCATTTTAGGTAAAGCTTTGGTAATCTGTTTTTCTGCACTGTAGAGATCCTTTAGTTCGTCTACAAAGAAATCTTCAAAAGTTTTTTGCTTTGCCATAATTTTTTATAGTTTTGATTTTTAAAATATAAAATAATTAAGACAATATTTGTGCCATAAGAATATTCTAAAATGACTTTCAAGGGGCTTTTAAAAATTTTGAATATTTAAAAACATTGTCAGTGCGGACAATTTTGTCAGACAGATTTTAGCATTACCGGTCGGTATGCAGATGATTAAGTCATGGTACTGAGAAGGAAGTTAGCAGATGATAAGATTAGACGTACAAATTATTGCAAGTGTTAGGTGTAATTGATTCTGTGAAGATTGCCGCCGGAATTAACATCATATCAGTAGATCATGCTTGACAAGCTCCCATTTCAGATCTGTGTTATTGAAGGAGAGTTCGCACAGGAGATTCCTGTCTTTACAAATAACGACATAGTGTGTTACAAAACCCTCGCGGGCGGGGATCTTCCAGCTTTGCAGCATTTCCGTAACTTTATAAACCTCATCATTCCATTTGAAACGCAGGATGACAATTTTGAGCCTGTTAAAGTGTACAATGACTTCTACCGGCTCGAATACCTGATTGATTTTTTCCATAAAGAATTTTTTAATTAACCTTAATAATTTAGGGTAAAGATAAAATAAAATCAATATCTAAAATTGAAAAATTAAAAATGAAAGTTAATGAAAGTCAATGAAAGTTAATTAAAGTAAGAGATGCGGCACAAAAATTGTCATTCTGGAATTTATATTCGCTTTTAATTTTTTTTTTATTTAAAATAAAAACAGCTGATTATGAAATCAATTTGGAAGGGAGCTATCAGCTTCGGACTTGTTAACATTCCCGTCAGAATGTATTCCGCGACTCAGAGTCAGTCACTTGATCTTGACATGCTGCGTAAAGAAGATCATTGCAAGGTTTATTTTAAAAGAGTATGCAGGGATGACGGAAAGGAAATTCCATACGAAGATATTGTAAAGGGCTATAAGTACAAGGACGGTGATTATGTAATACTGACCGACAAGGATTTTGAAAGTGCCAATGTTGAGAAGACTCATACTTTGGAGATCATACACTTTGTCAAGGAGAGTGAGATCAGCACAGTTTATTATGAT
The DNA here is from genome assembly GCA_034439935.1 of bacterium. GTDB lineage: Bacteria > Bacteroidota > Ignavibacteria > Tepidaquicellales > Tepidaquicellaceae > JAGPCH01. The sequence goes on along the minus strand of JAWXBH010000107.1, from coordinate 19,398 downwards.
AAGCCGTATTTTCTTGATTCGGATAAAACAGGAATGAAAGCTTATGGATTGCTTAAGGACGCGATAAATAAATCCGGTAAGGTCGGGGTTGCAAGATATGTAATGCGTAACCGCGAGCATATTGGAGTAATCAAAACATATAAGGATTTTCTGATAGTGAATCAGCTGAGGTATCCGGCTGAAATCAGAAGCACCGAAGGACTTGCAAAACCTCCGGCTAAGGAAGCTTCCGCAAAGGAAATTAATATGGCGGAGGCGTTGATAAAACAACTTACATACAAATTCAAGCCGGCGGAATATAAGGATACATACATTGATGAGTTGAAAAAGATAATTGAGGACAAAGCCAAAGGGAAAAAGGTTAAAGCAAAAGGCAAAGCTCCGAAGGCGACAGGAACGAAAGATATTATGACACTATTGAAAAAGAGCATTGCTAAGAAGGCGGCGTAAAGCTGATTTGGAATTTGTGATATCGGATTGGGATTTATTAGATTTAATTCTTAATTCTTAATTCTTAATTCTTAATTCTTAATTCTTAATTCTTAATTCTTAATTCTTAATTCTTAATTACCCCTGTAATTAGCGAGTCTCATTTCAAGGAAGGATTCAAAATCGAAGTCATCATAGTCATAGATCTTCTCAAACATTTCCTCAGATCTTTTTTTGTTGTTTTTTCTAACGTAGACCTTACCAAGTTCAAAGTATGCATGCGGAATGAGCCACTTTTCGTTTTGCGGTTGAAGCTTAATGCATTTCAGAAATGATTCTTCTGCATTGTCAAAACTTTTGCTATACATGTATGCAAGTCCCATATCAAAATAGAATTTTATCAGAGCGTCATCATCTTTATATTTTTCAGTAAGTCTGGAATCTATCATGCTTTTATACAGATCAATTGCTTCCCCGGGCTTATTTGATTCGCGGAGATTCATTCCTTCAACCAGCTTGACCTCAAATTCACTTAACGGTTTTCTGATCTTATCCTGAGCGTACCTGTAAAAGAATTTGTCGAGTTCACCGTCTCTTTCATCGACATAATTATTTCTGACGGTCTTATATTTGTCAAGTGCTTTTTCTCTTTCGCCGTTGAGTTCGTAAGCAGTTGCAAGTGTAAACAGGTATACATTATATCTGTCCTCGCTGTTAACGTATTTCATCGACTCCTCCAGATTTTCAGATGCCCTATTAAAATCATTTAACCTAAAATAGCTGATACCAAGAATGGAAAATGCTGCTTTCTTGATTTCGTTTTGAAAGGAATTCTTGTTGAGTTCGAGCGCGGCTTCTGATTCTTTAATTGCATCTTCCGTAAGACCCGACTGAAGCAGTATAGTGGAATAAAATATTCTTAAGACAGGACTTTCGGGATAATCATTTATAAGCTGAGAAGACAGTCCAAGAGAATATCCGTCCTCATCTTCCCTTTCTTTAATTGAAAAAAGAGAAAGGAAGATTCTCGAATCGATCTTTGTGAATTTTCCTTTGTCCATAGAAGTCTTAAGGAGCCGGATGCCTTCATTGATATTGCCGCTGAAACCGATAAGAGAAAGCAGGAATTGAAATTTTTCAGGAACAAATCCGATAGCAATTTTATAAAGTCCAAGTCCCATATAAGCGTCATAATAATCAGGCTTGGCTTCGATTAGTGAAGATAGGATCCTGTAACCGTCATTACCGTTGGAAGCTGCCTGCAGTAGGTTTTTATTTATGCTGAGCATAAGAAGCGAGCGGTAGCTGTGCGACAGACCCTTATAATACAGGGCATCATAATCCTTATCATTCTTGTCAAGATTTGCTTCAGCTTTATCAATTACCTTCTCAGATAATTCAAGAAATTTATCATACATTCCCTCATCGCGTGTAGGAAGGGCTTTATAGAAATAGATAAGAGATTCATAAAAGTAACCACTCAGGTCTCCCGGATTTGATTTCTGGATATTGAGGAAAGTTTTTTCCGCATTATCAAATCTCAGATTATAAATTTCATTAAGACCATTCATTATCTCGTTGTCAGGAGATTGCGGGGAAGCGTTAAGTGTTGAAAAAGAAATTACAAGCAGCAGAATTGCAAAAATTATTTTCATAGTGTGGAATTGATAACTAAATTAGTTTATAACATGTTCCTTAAGCCGCTCTTACTCACGCTGAGTACATTGAAATGAGCGGAAAGGTTTAAAAATTTACACAACGATTAAAGTTTTATCTTTAAATTATATAAATGAGTTTCTATATTGCTGATTATTGAAATTAAAATACAATATGTCCAAAATAATCTTTGAAATAAATTACAACATCCATCCGGAAGAAAGAGATGACTATTTAACTACAATAAGTGATTTGAGAAGGAGCATCAGCGAATCATCGGATAATAATTATTCAGTCTATGAAAATAAGAAGGTACCGAATAATTTTACCGAAATGTATATCTGCAACAGCGAGGAAGAATTTGATTCGATCGAGGACGATCAAAGTGATGAAACTATGGAGCTTACACAACGGCTCTTTGATAATTTTATAAAGGACAACAAAGTGAAGTATTCCACAAAGTATGAAGTCTGACCAACCTCAGTAAGTATAATTTTATTCGGGTATATAACTTTTTAGACCAAAGGGTAGTTGTTTTTATTCATACTGCTCTTTTTTTATTAACGGAACTTTGTAAGAAAGATAATGGAATTCTGATAAGTATGTGTTTTTATTAACAGGAAATTCAGTTAAAAACAATTCATGGCTGATTCATTTAAAAATATAATTACCTCTTTCGGGCAGAAGCTTAGAAGTGTTGATTTTAAAACGAGCAGTTTTGTAAAGCTGCTTATTGTCATCGCCACTGTTACTTTGTTATTTTTAATGCTTCCGAGTTACAAAAGTATTGAATCTAATTATGAAGTCGGAGCGGTTTGGTCCTCAGAGGATCTAATTGCTCCTTTTTCTTTTCCCGTTTATAAAGATGAAAAGGAATATGAGCAGGAAAAGCTTGATGTAATAAAAAACATCGCGCTTGTATTTGATAAGGCAGAGGAAACAAGTGCCAATAATGATTCACTCAATTTATATTTCAATGAGCTTAAAGAAATACTGGTAAAAGCATCAGGACTTGAAAAGAAAAATGAAGGATATGTAAACTCCGAAATCCTTGATACGGATAAAGACAGACTTCCGGTAAAATTAACTTTTCCGGAATGGGAAAGATTGTATCAGCTTTATCAGCAGCAAAGCAATGAAGGGCAAAGTCTCACACTCGACGAGTACATTAATATTCTGAACAGGGCGATGGAAGGTGTTTCAGGATTTGAAACAATAAATTTTGATAAATCAAAAATAGTATCAAAGAAAATTACTGTCAAGAAAGAGAATAAGAAAGTTCAGGAAGTCATTGATGCTGAAAGTGTTTTTGATAAGAAGGACGCGCTTGATTTTGTAAGAAGTAAAATGGGTGCAGCTCTTAATGATTCATTGCTATTATCGGCAGCGGGGAAAATTTCAGACAGATTTATTATAGAGAATCTGCTCTACAATGACGCGCAAACAAATATTGAAACTCAAAACAGGATCGAGCAGATTCCTAAAACAATCGGCATTGTAAGGGAGAATGAGAGAATAATCAGCAAGCATGATCCTGTCAACAGGTTTACGAAGATGAAGCTTGATTCATATAAAAAAGTGCGTCTTGAAAAGATCGGTGTCCAGGATCTCATACTTCAGCTTCTCGGAAAGTTGTTTACGATCCTCATACTTGTTGTTGTTCTGGCGCTATTCCTTTATTACATAAGACCTGCGGTTTATAAGGACAATCTTAAAATTCTCATTATTGCATCACTTATACTTTTTTGTGGGTTCTTTGCTTATGTGAGTATGAACATGGATGTTAACGCGCCGATAGAGCTTCTGATTTTTGTTCCGGTGGCTTCGATACTGCTTACGATAATATTTGATTCGAGGCTGGCGTTTTATACAGTGATAGTGATCTGTTTTTTAGTCGCTTCAATAAGAGGCGGTGATTATGCGATCGAATTTGTAACATTCTGCGGATCAGTGCTGGCGATTTTCAGCGAAAGGGATATTAAGAATAGATCACAGATTTTCCGTTCATTCTTTTTTATACTTATCGGATATACATTTTCAATTATAGCGATAAACCTTGTAAGGATAGAAGACGCACAGGCGATTTGGCTCAAGCTTTTGTTCGGTGCGGTCAATGCGGTAATGTCGCCGGTGATAGCATTCGGACTTCTGATCTTCTATGAAAGGGTTTTTAAAGTAACAACAGATCTGACATTGCTTGAACTGTCTGACTTTAATCATCCGCTTCTTAAAGAACTTTCATCGAAAGCCCCCGGTACTTTTCATCACAGCATAATTATGGGGAATCTTTCCGAAGCCGCGGCAGAATCAATTAAAGCAAATCAGATACTTGCTAGAGTCGGCTGTTATTATCATGACATAGGAAAACTTTCCAAACCGCAATATTTCATTGAGAATCAACTTGATCAGAACAATAAGCACAACGATCTGAATCCGAGCATCAGCACAAAAATAATCATCTCTCATGTCAAGGATGGAATTGAATTTGCTAAGAAGCATAAATTACCTAAAGAGATAATTGATTTTATTCCAATGCATCACGGGACAACTCTTGTTTCATATTTTTATGATAAGGCAAAGAACGCAAGCAAGGAAGAGGTTGTTGATCACATTTACAGGTATCCCGGTCCAAAGCCGCAGACAAAGGAAACAGGCATTGTAATGCTTGCCGATGCCATTGAAGCAAGCACACGAACTATCGAAGATCCGACTCCTCAAAAGCTCGAAACCAAGATCCGTGGTGTTATCAGAACAAGGTTCATGGAAGGCGAGCTCGACGAATGTGATCTCACGCTTAAAGATCTTACTAAGATCAAAGAGAGTTTTCTTAAAATACTGCTTGGCATTCATCATCACAGAATAAAATATCCCGATAAGAATCAGCTCGAGTTTTTAACTGACCATAAAGAAAAATCTGCTTAGCAGTGTTTGAGCTTATGAGCGATGAATTAATTGTAAATAAAAAATTATTCACAGATCATCTACGGGTCGAGAAATCACTTTCCGAGAATACAGTTGCTTCCTATAATCTTGACCTCGATAAATTCATTCACTATCTTTCAGAAGTAAAGTCCATTTCTGCAATAACAAAGATCACGGAAGAAATTGTTAATGATTATCTGAAATATATCCAAAGCTCCGGAACGAAGCAGGAAAAAAAATATTCCTTCAAATCCGTTTCACGTTTTATTTCTTCGTTGAAATCTTTTTTCAGGTACCTTGAAGCCGAAGATGTTATTGAATCCAATCCGATGGAAAATATTGAGCTGCCTATAAGCTCCAGACTTCTTCCGGAAGTATTGTCGATTGAAGACATTGATAACATTCTTTCCAAACCTGATACAAAGTCAAAGCTTGGACTGAGGGATAAGGCATTGCTGGAAACAATGTATGCGAGCGGGCTTCGGGTATCTGAAACAATAAATCTGGAGATCTCAAATATTTTTTTTGATGACGGTTTTGTCAGAATTTTCGGTAAGGGATTGAAGGAAAGAATAGTGCCTATCGGGAGAACTGCTCTGAAATTCATCACAAAATATATGAATGAAAGCAGGAGTCTTCTTAAAACCAAAAATTCTTTTAATTATGTATTCTTAAATTTCAGGGGAAGCAAATTGTCCAGAATGGGAATTCTGGATATGATCAAAAAATACTGCAGTGAAGCCGGAATAAAAAAGAATGTTCACCCACATACATTAAGGCATTCGTTTGCCACTCACTTGCTGCAGGGAGGGGCTGACATAAGGATCATACAGGAAATGCTTGGACATTCTGACATTTCAACAACGCAGATATATACTCATATTGATAAGGATTATCTGAGGGAAGTTCACAAAAGCTTTCATCCGAGAGCTTAAGATATTTGTCGAAGGAGCCATTTAGATTGTATTATACAGCTTATATGAATTTTTGAAAAACTGTGAATTGTTAAATTGAATAAATGTCTTATAATGCTTATATTTACAGCCATTACAAAAATTTTAATCAGGAGAAAATTTAAAATGACTTTGAAAAAAAGAGTTTACATATTTTTATCAACTATGTTATTTATTTCGAGCGTGGTTTATTACATGGGCTGCGCGTCAGCGGAATCCACTACCGGAAAGCTTGCATTTCAGCAGCAGGATTTTCAGAAAGCGGAAGTTGAGCTTAAGAAAGGACTGTTGGTTGATAAAAACGATGATGAAGGTTGGTATATGCTTGGGTATTCACAAATACAATTAGGAAAACTGGATGATGCAGAAAAATCATTCAGACAAAGTCTTGCCATATCAAATAATTTCGGTGACAGGGTTCAGGCATTCTGGGTTGAAAAATATAATCAGGGCGCGAAAGATTTTCAGAACGGAATAGATGCTGAACAAAAGAATGACAAAGCCGGATCAACCAGTTCATATCAAAATGCATTGAAATCTTTTCAGGCATCATATTCAATAATACCCGACAGTCTTAAATCCACCAGCGCTATTGCAGAAACATATCTCGCGCTTGGTAATAATGACAAAGCATTAGAGCTTTTCAATACGATCGCAGCAAAATCAAATTCCAGAGAAAGCGCTGAAAGAGTTGCAAAGATATTATTTGAATCTGGTCTTGGAATGATGAAACAAAGTAATTTTTCTTCTGCAGTAGAGACATTCAAAAAAGTAATGACGATTTCCTCATTACCCAAAGACAGTCCTTACTATGAAACATCATCATATAATGTCGGACTTGCTCTTGCCAAAACAGGTGAGGACATGAGGACAAAAGATGATCAGAGTAATTATAAAGCGAGCTTCAGTGAAGCCCTTTCATATCTTGAACCGCTTACACAAAGTCTTACAAAGAAAGATCTTGAACCTCAGATCTATGAGCTTCTTGTTTCTGTTTATGCTAATCTTGGGATGACAGACAAAGCTCAGGATGCGTTAAAGAAAAAAGACGATTTAAAAAGTAAGTAAAAAAATTAATTATGGAAAATCCTTCTCTACGACCCGTCCAGTCAAATTCCGGAAGATGGTTCTGGGGAATATTTATTTCTCTGATAGTGATAGGATTGTTGTTTACAGGATTGAGCTTTTTGTTTCTTGCAAAGATAATTTCAGGGACGGATCGCGAATATGAGCAGTCAGGTAAAGGAAATGGTAAAATAGCAGTGGTGGATCTTAACTTTACGATCATCTCTTCGGAATCAATTGTAAAGCAGTTCAAAAAATACAGGGAAGACAAATCAATAAAAGGAATTCTTCTGAGAGTTAATACTCCCGGAGGAGGAGTCGCTTCTTCACAGGAAATGTATGAAGCGGTAAGGCAGACACGTGATGCCGGAAAGCCCGTTGTTGTTTCGATAGGATCACTCGGAGCCAGCGGAGGTTATTATGTTGCCTGCGGCGGAAGCACCATAATGGCTGATCCGGGTTCGCTTGTCGGAAGCATCGGAGTAATAATTAATCTTATGAACTTCCAGTCTCTTGCTGAAAAAATAGGTATCAGTGAAACTACTATAAAAAGCGGTGAGCTTAAAGATGCAGGCAGTCCGTTTAAAGATCTGACGGAAAAAGACAAAGCATATTTCCAAAGCATTGTTGATGATTCTTATGACCAGTTCCTGGATGTTGTTTCAACATCACGAAAGATGGATAAAGAAAAGCTGAAGGAATATGCTGACGGAAGGGTATTTACAGGACGTCAGGCGTTTGACATAGGTCTTATTGATTCACTCGGTACTTTTGAGGATGCAATAAGATTGACCGGCAGAATGGCTGGAATTGAAGGAGAGCCGGCAATTGTAAGAGAGCGTGACAGATTAACACTTATAGAAAGAATACTCGACAGTTTTTCAAACAATGAGATAAAATCCATTAAGGAAGAATTAAAAAATGAATTTATAGATCAGCCTGTTTTACAATATAAATTTAAATATTAAATTTAAAAGTTAAGGGAAAATTATGACGCGAGCAAAAATTGCTGCAACAATTTCAGAAGCAACCGGTCTGAGCAAGAAAGAAACTGAAATTGTCGTAGAAGGTTTTATCAAATGCATCATTGATTCGCTTAAGAGAAATGAAAGTGTGGAGATAAGGGGATTCGGTACTTACAAGAATAACATAAAACATCCGCGCATTGCCCGAAATCCCAAGACAGGAGAAAAGATATCTTTAGGAAAGAGATTCATTCCGGTTTTTAAAGTATCCAAGGATTTTAAAAAAGCAGTTCAGGAAGAGTTAACAAAATAAAATATTTTTAAACAAATAATATAAGAAAGGAATACATTTCATGCCTTGCGGTAAAAAAAGAAAGAGACATAAAATGTCTACTCATAAAAGAAAGAAAAGATTAAGAAAGAACAGACATAAAAAGAAGATCAGATAGATTTTAATTGCATATAGCCGCCGTGAAAATTACGGCGGCATTCTGTAATTATCAGTCAGCCCATCGTTTAAAAAATCTAATTATCTTATCCTTTCCTAATATCTCGGCAATAGCAGGTAATTCGGGACCATTCTCACTGCCTGTCAGCGCTATCCTGATTGGCTTGAAAAGATTTTTTCCTTTTACTCCGGTTTCATTCTGAACTTTTGAAACAATTGTCTTATAGATATCAGCAGTTATTTCCGTTTCATTGCTGAAATTTTCTATCAGTGCTTTGAATACTTTTTTACTGCTCTCGTTAATGAGAAGCTCTTTTAATTTTTCATCTTCAAGTTCTATTTCCGGCTGCACAAAGATCTTAACATGCAAAGGTATCTCATCAAGCTTATTGAGGTATACTCTGATCGCTGAAAGAATTTTCTTTACTTTATCATCCGAAGTATCTATTCCTGTATTTTCAAAATAGGGGAGAGCCAGCACCAGCAGTTTATCAACATCGTAATTCTTAATGTAATGATTGTTCATCCAGTTGAGCTTATCAATATTGAACACTGCTCCGGACGACTGTACCTTCTCAAGAGTGAATTTTTTTATAAGGTCTTCCATGCTAAAAAATTCTTCTTCCTCTCCCTCTCCGGGATTCCATCCTAAGAATGCTATAAAGTTTATAAGCGCTTCCTTCAGATATCCTTTTCGCAAGTAATCCTCAACTGCAACGTCTCCCTGCCTTTTACTAAGCTTACTCTTATCCCTGTTCAGTATCAATGGTACGTGAGCCATTTTAGGAACATCCCAGCCAAGCGCTCTGTAAATAAGTATATGCTTGGGTACAGATGTGATCCACTCTTCACCGCGAATAATGTGCGTAATGTTCATAGAATGATCATCGACAACATTCGCCAGATGATAGGTGGGAAATCCGTCAGACTTCAGAAGCACCTGATCATCAATAATATTAGTCTCTATCTTTATCGTACCCTTTATAAGGTCATCAAATTTAATTTCTTCATCACGCGGAACTTTGAGTCTTATGACATAAGGCATTCCGCATTCAATATTCTTTCTAACTTCTTCTTCATTAAGATCTCTTGCACGTCCGTTATACATTGTTTGTCTTCCTTCAAGCTGCTGAAGCTTACGCATCTCATCTAGTTCATCCGCTGTTTCAAAGGCATAGTATGCGGCTCCTTTTTCTACAAGCTCATTACAATATTTTTTATAAATGTCCAGCCGTTCGGACTGATAGTATGGTCCGCAACTTCCTCCCTGCATTGGACCTTCGTCAAATTCAATTCCAAGAAGTTCAAGATTACCGATAAGGTTTTCAACAGCTCCCTCCACTATTCTGGTCTGATCAGTGTCTTCAATCCGCAGTAAATTCTTTCCGTTGCTGTGTCTTGCGAAAAGGTAATTGAACAATGCAGTTCTGAGCGAACCTACATGCACAAACCCTGTAGGCGACGGTGCGAATCTTACTCTTACATCATCAGTTAAATTTTCCATTAAGTATTATTAATTATAATTACAAATTCACCTTTGGTCTTTATTTGTTGATTCAGCAAAACATTTACATTTTCCCGGATGATCTCTTCAAACTTCTTTGTAAGCTCTCTGGAAACTGACACTTCACACTTCCCAAAATATTCTGATATCTCATTGAGTGTTTTATATATCCTGAATGGAGATTCGTAAATGATTAAAGGCATTTTGATTTTGACTAGCTCATTGAATAATGTCTGCCTTCCTTTTTTCTGAGGAAGAAATCCCTGAAAAAAAAACTTTTTCGTAGTAAAGCCGGACAGGACAAGTGAATGCATCAAAGCACTGCATCCCGGAATTGAAACTACATCAATACCTTCCTCAATACATTTTGAAACAAGAAGATTTCCCGGGTCAGAAATGCAGGGAGTACCAGCATCCGATACAAGCGCTGCCTTGCTGCCATTCTTTAATTCAGATAAAATGTTATCAGCTTTGCTTGCTTCTACCTGTGAATAATAGCTGATCGTCTTATTCCTGATCCCGTACTGGGTAAGAAGAAAATTTGTTTTACGTGTATCTTCGGAAGCAATAAAATCAACGTTCTTAAGAATATTAATTGCGCGGAAAGAAATGTCTTCAATGTTTCCTATCGGGGTAGAAACAATATATAATGTTGACGCCTTTGTCTCATCGGTTGAAAATTTAGATGCGTGTTTGTCATATACACCGGTTAATCTTTCGTTCAATAACTGTGATTTAGTTTTTACTAATCTATTCTGACTTATATTATTTATATTAAAATACTCAATCTGAAAACCATAATAAATTTATAAATCATGCTTGTAATTGGAAAGAACCCTGTCCTTGAAATTGTTAAATCAAATCCAGAGATACTTAATAAAATTGTGCTTCTCAAAAGAATTAAACCGGATAATAAATTAAAAAGCATTGTTACGAATGCAGCCGAGCATAACATTAATGTAATCTATCTTAATCATTTTGATTTTCTAAAATTTTTTGATAATAAGAATAAGGATGAAGGCATCTCACAGGGAGTTTTGGGATTTATTAAGGATTATGAATATAAGACACTCCGTGAAATTGTTGAAGCTAACAAAAAAATTAAGAATCCCGTCATCCTTCTGCTGGACCGGATCACTGATCCCCATAATCTCGGGGCTATTATACGCTCTGCAGTCTGTCTGGGAGCGGACGGTATAGTAATACCAAGACATAATGCCGCGGAAGTAAATCATACTGTAATAAAAACTTCATCGGGTGCTGTAAATTATATCAGCATTGCAAAGGAAACAAATCTTTCCAACACTATTCTGTTCCTAAAAAATAACGGATACTGGATCGCAGGCACGGATCTGCAAACAAAGAAAACTATTTTTGACACTGATCTGAAAATCCCCGTTGCTATTATTGTGGGAAATGAAGGCGAAGGCATGAGGAGCAGTCTGAGAAACCAATGCGATATACTTATGAGAATTCCAATGTCAGGTAAGATAGATTCGCTGAATGTTTCGGTCTCAACCGGAATTTTTCTTTATGAAATATTCCGTCAGAAAAATCTTTAGGTTATTTTGTTTTGCTCGGGGTAGGGATGTTGTACTTTGTCATCAACTTGTAAACATGGCTTCTCTGGATCTGCATTGCATCAGCAGCCTGAGTAATATTGAATTTATAATCATTAAGCATCTTCAGCAGAAATATCTTTTCGGATTCATTCTGAAATTCATTCAGTGAAACATTTTTATTGAAAAGCTCCATGAACTCTTTAAGATCTTTTGAGCCGGGCAACTCAATGTCCTCGTAATCAATCTTCTCCTTATCATTCGTTATCATAAGTCTTTCGACTATATTCTTAAGCTCTCTCACATTGCCGGGCCATCTGAAAGTCAGAAAAAGATTTTTCGCCTTTTCAGTAAATTTTTTCTTCTGAATATTATTCTCACTGCAGAATTTTTCCGAAAAATAATCTACCAGCTCGTTGATGTCTTCCGGTCTCTCCCTTAATGAAGGAACATTTATCTGAAGCACATTTATTCTGTGATAAAAATCTTCCCTGATCCTTCTGTCCTTTACTTCATCAAGAAGGTTTCTGTTTGATGAGAATATAAATCTTACATCAAGTGTAACATCGGTATTGCTCCCGGCTCTTGTGATCCGGTTAGTCTCAATTACTTTAAGCAGCTTTGACTGAGCATCATTTGAAAGATTTGAGATCTCGTCAAAGTAAATTGTTCCACCGTCAGCCTGCTCAAGCTTGCCGGGAAGTATTCTTCCTGATTCGTTCTCACCGAAGAGTTCTCTTTCAATGTTTTCTTCAGTCAGATTTGCACTGTTGATCTCCACAAACGGTTTATCAGCTCTGTCTGAATCAAGATGTATCTGCCTTGCGATAAGCTCCTTGCCTGTACCGCTTTCACCGGTTATAAGTACATTTGATCTCAGCTTTGAAAACTTGGTAACAAGCTCAAGTATGTTCTTTAATTTAACGCTGCTGCCTGCGATCTTATTTGATTCGCGGAATTCTTTTCGCACCCTAATGATCTCATCGCGGGACTTTTTGTAATCAACAGCATTTTTAATTGTAAGCTTAAGCTCATAAAGATCAGGAAGCGGCTTCTGTAAAAAATTGTATGCACCTTTCCTTATCGCTTCTACTGCCGTCTCAATCGTACCATGACCTGAGATCATTATTACTACTGAGTTTTTATTTATCTGCATTACTCTTTCGAGTACTTCCATCCCATCCATCTTAGGCATCTTAATGTCAAGAAGTATAAGATCAAAGTCAGTGCTGCCGGCTTTCTGAATGGCGCAGGCTCCGTTCAGACAACTTTCGACTTCATATCCTTCATTGGTGAGTATCATGGAAATGCTGTCTATGATACTTTGCTCATCGTCAACAATTAATATTCCCGGCATATTTTATTATAAGTTTTTTAAAGCTTTTTCCTAAAGTTCAATAATGGTCACACCCGAATCGCCTTCATTCCAGTTGCCTATTCTGAATGACTTGATATGCGAGTTAGACTTAAGATTTTTCTTTACTTCTTCCCTTAGCTTTCCGCTGCCTTTACCGTGAATGATGCTTACTTCTTTAAGTCCGTAAAGACTGGACTCGTAAATAAATTTTTCCAGCATATCAGCAATGTCAGCGGCATACTTTCCGCGAAGGTCCAGTGAAAATTCAACGGGCTTGTCATTCAGCTCTACAAAAGATTTTTTGGAAAATTCTTCTTCTGTTTCTGTAATTTTAATTTTCTCAAGATCTTCAATGCGGCTTTTGACGATCAATCCGTTGATATTGATTGAAGCGGTATCATTAATGACTTCAATAACTTCTCCGCTTGAATTTGATCCGGTAATTCTTACAGTATCTCCTTTTAGAATTTCACCGGTCTCAACTGCTATCTGATCTTCTTTGCTTTCGATCTCAGTAATCTTATCAGCTTCTTTTTTGAATTCACTCTTGATCTCTTTTGGTGTAAGCCTGTTTTCACGAATCTCTTTGATCGTCTTCTCCACAAGCTTGTTGGCATCCTTTATTATTTTCTCAGCTTCAAGCTTTGCTTTGTATTTTAATTCTTTCTCATTCTTATTAATATCTTTAAGCTTTTGTTCGTACAAGTTAGTCAAACCGGCAAGACGTGAATTTTCAATATCATATTTATTTTTAAGCGCGCTGTAGTTTTGCTTTGTTTCATTAAGGTCTTTCAGAAGATCTTCCAGCCTTCCTTCATTTTCATCAAGATATTTATTTGCTTCGCTCAGTATTGCTTCGGGAAAGTTAAATTTACGTGCTATCTCGAATGTAAAGCTTTGCCCGGGAATGCCGGTTACAAAACTAAAATTAGGTGAAAGGTTTTCTACATCAAATTCAAGCGAAGCATTCTCGATTTTTTCCGTATTGTATGCAAACTCTTTAAGCTCGCTGTTGTGTGTAGTGACAATTGTTAGAGAATCTCTTTCTGAAAGTGACTTAAGTATCGATGCGGAAAGCGCACTGCCTAAGACCGGATCTGTTCCGCTTGCAATTTCATCTATAAGAATTAAAGTTTTATCGTCTGACTTATCAGTAATTTCTTTAATGGATTTAAGATGTGAGCTGAATGTACTCAGGTCATTCTCAAGTGACTGCTCATCGCCGATGCTTATGAAAATATTATTGAATAATCTGAACTCACTCTCGGGATTTACAGGAATCAGTATTCCGCTCTGCAGCATTAGCTGGATCAGTCCCACTGTCTTAAGAACAACAGTCTTTCCTCCGGCATTCGGTCCGGATATTATCAGCGTATTGAATTCATCACCCAATTTTAAATTCAGGGCGACAACTTCATTTCTCTTATGCGTCTGAAGAAGCAACGGATGATATGCATTAACAAGATTCAAAACTGAATTACTGATCACGGGTTTGACCGCAATGATCTCGATTGCATATCTTGCTTTTGCCTGTATAAAATCAATTTCCGCTAGAATGCCTGAGTTTATTTTAAGCTCTTCGATATGAACAGCTAACTGCTTTGCAAGCTCGCGCAGAATCTTTTCAACTTCTCTTTTCTCCTCAAAATGTAATTCGGTAAGTTCATTGTTCATGTTAATTGATTCCGTAGGTTCAATGAAAACCGTTGCGCCGGATGCGGATGAGCTGTGAATTATCCCTTCGACATTTCTTTTATTCTCAGCTTTGACAGGAATTACAAACCTTCCGTCGCGCTGAGTTACTATATCTTCCTGCGTATATTCCTTCTCAGATACCTTCTTCAGAATATTAGAGAGTGTCTTGCGGAGTCTTTCGGAATGCGTGTTGATCTGCTTTCTTATCCTGCCCAGCGCAGCTGACGCAGTATCCTTGACCTTGCCGCTTTCGTCAATTGTTATCTCGATATTATGTTCGATGATCTTATCGAAAAATAAATTCTGGGTGAGTCCTGAAATAAGATTGAATTTATCTTTCTCAGTCTTCGAAATATCCCTGACAAGCTTTTCAATTTTTCTCGAAACTCTTAAAAATTCAAGTATGCGGAGAAATTCTTCGGGTCCGACATAGTGTCCTTCGATCTTGATCTTGTTCATTGAACTACGGATGTCGGAAAGACCGCCAAGAGGAATTTCGCTTGTAATGTTCAGAAGCTCTTTCATCTCGATTATCTTGTTGAGCTCGGTTTCGAGAATGGTTTTGTCCGTAAAAAATTCAATGTCATCGCACATGCTGCTGCCGAGTTCGGAGTACGTGTAATGCCTGATCTTACTTAATATTTTTTCGAGCTCTAATTTATTTTTTGTTTCAGTGAGATTCATAATTGATTCAGGTGAAAATTAAATGATTCAGCTCTTCATAAAAATCCTTTGCTCCCGGAAAAAAGTGAACTATATAATCATAGACTTTAGGCGCAACTCCAACGATGCTTACGTAAAATTTAGAAGAATCAATAGTCTCTCTGCCGAATAGCTGAAAGGTATTAGTTGTGAAAATGCAGAACAGGCTTGCAATGACAAGACCTTTCATTATTCCAAACGCAGCTCCGAGGATACTGTCAAAGGTCTTTGTTACGGAGTTGAATCCGGAGATCTTACCGGCAATGTATCCGGATAAAAAGTAAACAAAAATTACTATGGCAATAAAAGAAATCAGACTTAAGAGCTTCGGTTCTAATTTAAGAAATCCGAGAGCTGATGTAAGCTTGTCATTGTAACGGGTAGCGACAAAGAGTCCGGTTAAAATTCCCGCCAGGGAAAAAATGCTCCGCAATAAACCTTTCTTTATGCCAAGCGTGGCAGAGATAAGAACAAGTGCTAAGATTATTATGTCTAATGTATTCAATGTGATTGTATTTCTGAGGAGAGATCGTTGAGGATTATTAAAGAAGCTGTGGCTTTTGTCAGGATAATTTTTTCTTCACAATATCCTGAATTACTTTTCCGTCGATCTTACCCTTTAATTCTTTCATTACTACACCCATCACTTTTCCAAAATCCTTCTGGGAAGTTGCTTCGTTATCTTTCAATATTTTTGTAATTAATTCTTCAGCTTCGGCTTCTGACATTTGCTTTGGAAGATACTCACTAATGACATCAAGCTGTGACTGCTCTTTATCTACAAGATCCTGTCTTCCGGCACCGCCGAACAATTCAATTGATTCTTTTCTCATCTTTGCCTGCTTGTTGAGAAGCTGTATCTCTTCTTCTTCATTCATCTCACGGTTCATGCCCGACTTATCCATCTTTAGTATCTCCGAGCGAATCGAACGGAGTGTGTCAACTCTGACAACATCTTTCGCCTTTAGAGCAGTATTAAGATCTTCGTTAATTTTATTTTTTAAGCTCATCGTTTGCGGTGTTTATTTAAATTATGCTAATTGACAAATGTCGCTCGGTATTTCTCTGCTTCAGCCATGTATTTGGATTTAGGGTAATCCTGTTTAAGCTTGTCAAAAAGTTTCTTCGCCGCAGGAAGATCATTGCCACGGTAATAATCTTTTGCTGCATAAAAAAGATACTGGTCAACAAAAGGATTATCTTTATCCATTGCTGCAACTTTCTCGAATTGCTTTGCAGCTTCAATGAAATTATTTCTTGCTTCATAGACAGCAGCTAAACCCGCTGCTGCTGAAACTTTAAGTATGCTGTTGCTTCCGGAATAATCTTTATAATATTTTTCAGCTTTATCAAAATCACGTAAACCATAATAAGAATTAGCGAGCCATAGCTTTGCCATTTCCCCGTTTTCTGTTGAGCCGTATTCATCGACAATAAATTGGAGTCCTTTTGAATTGCCCAGAGAATCACCGTTTACAGCCTGCTGGTAATTATTGCTGTTGTAGACATCCTTTATTTTTCCAAGCTCAATTCCCGCCAGGTCATTATTTGCTTTCTTTTTATTTACAAGCAATACGATACCAGCAATTACAATTACAAGTATTGTCAGAGCAGTGTAAACATGCTTCTTATTCTTTTCAAAAAAATCAGATGCCCTGTAATAAAAGGTCATTAATTTCTCTTCTGTGTGATGTGGTTGTTTAGCCATTAATATATAGTTACGTTAATTTCGTATTATAAACATTCAATATAGCAATATTGAGTTTTGAATTAAAGGGGTAATTGTATCTATTTCCAAAAACAAATCCATCAGATTGAACATTATGGTTCAATTCAATTTTTCACCGTCCCCGCTGTGTCTCCCGCAAATGTTTATATTTTACTACCGCTACGATGTTCGCGGGAGAGTAAAAAAGATGTGGAATATAATTTCCGGCTTTGATACTTTACTAACAGAATATGAATACAATTCACAGGATCAGGTGACATATCTTACATACAGACCCGGTAAGAGCGATAGTAAGAAGTTTAGATATGACTATGATTATTCCGGAAGATTACAAGATGTAAGTTATTTCAGTTCAGGAGATGTGGATGATCCGCAGGGATACTATGTTAACTTTTCATCTTATGAGTATAATACGAATTCACAAATGCAAAGGACATTATTTCATTCATCAGATATGACCAATGAGTATTTTTATAATAACAGAAACTGGATAACTGCTGTGATAAATTCTAAAGGTGTTTTTGATTATACTAATGATTATTTCAAAAACGGTAATGTAAAAAAGCAAACTCTCACAGGAAACTACAAAGAAAATTTTACACGAAATGATGAACTGACTTTTATTTTTACTTATGACAAATCCAACCGTCTGCTTACATCTTCACTAACAGGACAAACAAAAAATGATTACAATTTAATAAATTCTTACGATAAAGATGGCAACATTCTGACTTTGGACAGATACGGAAGTAATGAAAATCTTATTGATGATTTTAATTATACGTATTATTCAGGAACAAACAAGCTTCAAAGAGTTAGCGGTGCGGGCAATCAGTTCGGCTATGATCTTAATGGAAATCTAGCTCAGGATTATCTTAACAATAACAGTGAAATCGTTTATGATCACAGAAATCTCATTACAGAATTGAAGCACAGGTCACAGATACTCGGTGATACAGTATTTCTTACAAAATATTATTATGATGAAACCGGAAGCAGAATAAGAAAGATGACTTATAAATATACCGGTTCATTACAGGACAACCCATCGATATATTCCGATGTAGATAACACAAGCTACTGGCTGCTTAGAAATGATGAAATATATTCAAGAGATATATCGGGAAAAGAGCTTGCGATTTATGTAAATGAAAATATTTATCAATGGAATGTGTGGGGTCTGGATAACGAAGGCAAAATAGACAACAGCGGAAATCCATTTTTTTACTTAAAAGATCATCTTGGTTCGGTAAGATCCATCACTGATGCTAATTTGGGAGTTGTAAGTTCGCAGGACTATGATGCCTGGGGATATTTGCTTCAGGGTCGTCAATATGACAGTGATGAAAGTGTATATAAGTTCACTGGTAAGGAGAGAGATAAGGAGAGTGAATATGATTATTTTGGGGCGAGATATTATGATGCGAGGGTAGCTAATTGGACGAGTGTTGATCCTTTGATGGAGAAGCATTTTGATTTTTCACCATATAATTATGTTTTAAGAAACCCAATGAGATTAGTCGATCCTGATGGTATGCAGGTAGATTTTAATACTATAATAGATATAACGTCTTCAATTATTAAAGGTAAAGTTCAAAATGAAATACTTAGTAATTTGTCTACGGATGTAAAAGCCGAATACTATGACATGTCATTAGAGGAATTTTCTAGGGGTAACATCATATCCTCAGAAATTCAACCAGGAGATTTTTTAGGTGCTGCGATTGGAGTAAAACTAGCTACAAAATTTCCTATCTTGGCAACTGAAAAATTAATACAGCAAACTGTTGGTGGAACTATTTCAAATACGTTGGAGAATGTAACCTCCACATCTACAAGCTTAGTTGGAACGGAACTAAATTTAACAGCAAAAGATATTTTAGCTAAAATGAGTTCTAGAGGAATATCAGAGAAAATGATTAAAACCACTTTAGCAAAAGGAAAACGGTTTTGGGATCCAAATAACAATTCTATTAATTATGTCTTGGAAAAAGGGTTTGCTAGTGGAAAAGATATGTTAGTAGGAGTAAATCCTTTGACAAGAAAAATAGCAACTACTTTTAAAGGGAAAGATTTAATTCATAAAAGATTTATCCCATTTTAATATTAAAAAATATGAACCATTTAATAGATCTCATCCAAAAAATATTAAACAGCCCCAATGAAAGAAATGAAAATATTGAGAAATTTCAAAATGAAGCATTTGACTTATCACTTGATGGTTTATCAAAAGACCAATTGGATTTGGCAGAAGTGATAAAAGGCTTAGCTTATGACTTTGAATTTTATAGAGAATCTGAGGAACTAAGACAGAACGAAAACTTATTCTACGGTGATGATAAACTTGAATTATTAGTAAAAGTTGCTTTGGTAAAATTAAACCGCAATTCTTAAACAGTCAAAATTCGTTGAGT
>JAWXBH010000106.1:0-73547 GCA_034439935.1 bacterium | reverse complement strand
TCGGTGCTTGACTCGGGAATTCCTGCTTGTCGCCATTGCTCTGAATTTCTTTATCGGCAATTTCTCACAGGCGGGTTCTTTTAAGAATGATAATAATTACACTAATTGTTGATTAGTTTAAGACTATTTAAGTGTTTATAAGAATGTTTTGGACAGCACTGCCATTCGGATGATAAAATAAAAAACCCCGCACATCATTTCTGGTCATGCGGGGTAGAAGATGAATCACCCGTACCAAGGGAAAGTTATTTCAATACAAGATCATCAGTAATCTATTCTCAATGTCGCGAAGCCGTAATCATCGGTTAATTTTTTAGCAAGGGAAATATTGTCAAAGACTCTGTGGACAAAAAGGAATTCAATATAGAACTGCCTGATAAACTGCCACGAAAAATTAGCTGTGATAATGTCTCTGTTGACACGGTTGCCTTTTAGAAATTCAGGATCGGAGGTAAGATATCCGGTAGCAATGTTTATGTTGCCGCCGTAATTTACTATCACTCTTCCGAGTGAATCGGTGACAATTCCGTTTGCCGATCTTTGATGCTGATAAAGCAGGTTTATATTTATTCGGTTGGTGACGTCGAAGTTAAGCTTAACGGCGATCTCATCGGAGTTTGGCGGAAGATGATGTCCGAGCGGAAGCTCCCAGTGAGTGTAAGTTGTCTTATTCGAAACGTGTGTATAAATGAACGGGTCAAGTTTTGTATACTCCGCTCTAAGCTCAAGATTAGGAATTGTGAACGCGTCGCTCCATAGCACTCCAAGCTGATATCCGAATTTGTTCGTAATCTTGGCGTTCTTTTTAAATAATGTACTGAACTCAAGATCATCTACAAGAAGTGAACCCTGGACAGCTATCTTTCTCGCGGGAATTATCATAGCGTCAAGTCCAATGAGTGAATTGTTGTCATTGTTCTGACCTGCCTGTGAGGACTTATTCAGTTCAGCAGAAGTAAGAAAGTTAATCGGATTTAAGAACGTAAAGCTGAAAGGATTATTTGCGGAGATCACGCTTTCAAAGAATCCCATTCTGAAAGCATCGGAAAATTTTACATCGAGCCTGTGTGTTGAAATATTTTTAGCTTCGAGACTTCTGCCAACGGAATCACCTCTTAAACTTCCATACATGAAAGAATATTTCACTGCCTTATAACCAAGATCCAATCTCAAATAATCAAACGCTACAGTATTATTGGATAAGAAAAGCCTGTCAATAAAGCCATAACCCTGGTAGACGGGACTGCGTCCGACAGTGAGCGCAAGCCAGTTACCGGTGGTCCTGAACCGTAGGTAACCTTCGAATGTGTCAAAGTTCTTCTGCTCGAACCTGAATTTATACTGCGCGAATAATCTCGGATCTGTGTTTCTTGCAAAGGTAATATCGGATGAATCACCTTTCAGCTTTTGTCCGTTGGATGCGCGGAGATAATATCCGACGCTGTTGAACAATGTACCGCGCACTCTGAACCCCAGTTCACCGAGTGTGATCGAATGTCTCTTTATCGAATCCCCGCGTGACTCTCTTTGAGAAAGACTTCCTAATGCATCTAAAAACAAAGTTGCATTGCTGTCGGCGTAAGTGTACAGGTATTTTTGCTTGTCCGGTGAAAAGATACCTTTGAAGTTTTTGAACAAGGAGTTTGAATTATTCAGCTTTCCATTAAGCTCGTATTCATATTCGGTTTCATAATCTTTTAATATTTTTTTATCTGTTGAAGAGATTTTATTCTGATTATCCCTGATCTGCTTTAGGAAGGAAGCCACGGACTCTCTTGATACGGGAATGTTAGCAGGATTATAGTCGGGAATGTATTTCATGGTCATCATACGATCGAGGAAATCATATACCGCGTTATCGGGCGGCACAAGCTCTGCCTGCGAATAACATTTTCCTGCTATAAGGAAAATTGTAATAAATATAACAGAAATAAATTTTTTCATGAATAAATTTATTTTAATGCAAAATTATTTTGAGAAATAAACGGAAAGTGGCGGGGTTAAGCGTTTGTAGCTATCTGCTCATCGGACAGATATTCCGGAACGAGCCTCTTGAGCATGCTTATAATTGTATCTCTGTCGTCATACTTTCTTGATAAGAGGGCTTCAAGATTTTCATCAAAATTATCTGAAATAAAATGGCTTGCATTGGTTGCAATGAGGATCTTTTCATGTATTGTCTTTTCATAAATTTCACCTTCAATGAAAAGCTCTTCATATAATTTTTCACCCGGTCTTAATCCGGTATGAATGATCTTTATATCCTTTTCAACTTCATATCCGGAGAGCCTGATTATATCCTTTGCCAGATCAAGAACTTTAACGGGCTTGCCCATATCGAGAACAAAAATTTCTCCGCCTTTACCGATCACGGATGCCTGCAATACAAGCTGTACCGCTTCCGGTATCGTCATAAAAAATCTTTGCATATCGGGATGAGTAATCGTAACAGGTCCGCCTTCGGCGATCTGACGCTTAAAAGTCAGCACTACGCTTCCCCTGCTTCCAAGTACATTTCCAAATCTTACCGCTGAATAATTTTTACCGTAAACTCTTGCAGCTTTAAGGACGATCATCTCTGCAACTCTCTTGCTTGCGCCCATTATGCTTGAAGGATTTACAGCTTTGTCAGTGGAAATGTAAACGAAGTGCTCGACATTATGCTTTAATGCAAGGTCGATCAGATTTTGTGTCCCTTTAATATTATTGCTGATGGCTTCGCATGAATTCATTTCCATGATGGGAACATGTTTATGCGCCGCCGCATGAAATATCACATCGGGCTGATGTTCCATGAAAATATTATCAAGCCTGTTGTAAGAGCGTATGTTAGCAATAATTGTTTTTACCTGAGTATCAAGTTTTTTTCCGTTTGTAATGGAAAGTCTTTTCAAAACTTCATACTGAATATCAAATATGGAATTTTCTCCCTGCCCCAACAATATAAGTTCAGAGGGATTACACTTTATTATCTGTCTGCAAAGTTCACTTCCAATCGAACCGCCGGAACCTGTAACCAGGACTTTTTTGCCTTTAAGAAAATCTTTAACTTTATTTGTATCCGTCTTAACAGGTTCTCTTCTCAGCAGGTCTTCAATCTGAACCTGCCTTATGCTGTCAATTCGTACTTTCTCATCGAGTATTTCATAAATACCGGGAATTGTTCGTGCCTGTACTCCGCTGTTCCTGCAAATTGAAACTATATCCCTGATCTCAGAACCCGGCGCAGTGGGCATTGCAATGATGACTTTATTAATATCCATCTTGGCAATTACTTCCGGAAGACTGTGACGTGTTCCCATTACCGGCAAACCCCTGATCTTAAGACCTTTCTTCTCAATGTCATCGTCAACAAATCCAACCGGATTCAAACCGAGCTGTGGGTTTCTCTGCATCTCCTGAACTATTGAATTTCCTGCCTTACCTGAACCGACGACAAGAACCCTTTCTCCGTGATATGATATCTTTCTTCTTTCATTCAGTCTTTCAGAAAGTCTTATACTGAACCTTACACCTGCTACAAAGAAAAATGTAATGATACCATCAAGTAAAGGAGTTGATAACGGAAGAGTTTCGAAATAGAGGATATTCAGATTATTGAAGACAATAAAAAATGTTGTCTGGAGGACGATAGCCCAGAAGACAATATAGATAAGCTTCGCAAGTTCATCGATGCTGGCACTGTTCCAGTATCTTTTGTATAAACCTAACTTATAAAATAGTGAAATTTTGAGGACAAGAAAGATCAGTGTGCACCAAACTAATCCGGTGAAATATTCATCGAAATTAATTTTCCCGTCTAGTCTAAGAGCCAACGATAAAAATGGTGAGAGAATAAGGAATAAGCAGTCTAAAATCAAGAAATGCCTGTTCCTTAACTTTAATAACTTTTTATTTAAAAAATTTTCAAGCATATAATTGATTTTGTCTCAGCTTGGGGCATGAAAGCGTGGTATTGAAATCGATCAAAAAGAACAAAAGACTAAGTTGTGAAATTTTTTTATGGTAGAATCTTTTTGAGTTTATTCAAATTACAAAATGTATACAACTGATTCAATAAACATTTTAATAATTAATGATCTAATCACATTACCGGTTTTAACTTAATATAGCTGCAAATGTTTTAAAAATTATTTTTACATCCTTCAGAACCGATCTGTCATTAATGTATTCAAGATTCATTTTAATTTTTTCAGGCATTATTTTTCTGATGTAAAATTCTTCCGGATCCTTTGCGCCTGCCAGCAACTCGTTTTCATTCCTGTATTTTATTGATGCCACATCGGTAATGCCGGGCTGTACCTCAAGAATTTGCATTTGCTGATCATCATACATTGCAACATACTTTCTTACTTCAGGACGTGGTCCGACAAAACTCATTTCACCCTTGAGTACATTTATAAGCTGCGGAAATTCATCGAGCTTATATTTTCTTAAGTAATATCCTGCACCCGTGATCCGTGAATCCTTTGAACCGATTGTAAGCAGACTATTATTTATCTTCCCTTTGGCCATAGATCTGAACTTTATCAGCGTGAAATCTTCACCATTCTTTCCAACGCGCTGCTGTTTAAAAAAAACAGGACCTTTCGAATCGGATTTAATTATCACCGCAATGACAATAAAAAGCGGTGTCAATATTACCAAGCCCGCAATTGAAAATAAAATATCAAAACCTCTCTTTAGCATTTTATAAAGTCATGACTGCATTGTATGAATCAATTACCGCTTTGACAACAATATCAATATCTTCATTGCTAAGCTGCGGATAAACTGGAAGTGTGATCTCTCTTGAATAATTATCGCGGCTAACGGGGAAATCTTTTATGTCATAATTCATTTCTCTGAACACGGTAAGCATTGGCAGCGGAATGAAGTGAACATTGACGGCTACTTCCCTTTTACCGATCTCATCAATGATGCTGTCCCTCTGAGCTTCGGTTATTCCCCTGAGTCTTAGAAGATATACATGATAAGATGATTCTTTTTCTTTATCCCTGTATGGCGGAAGCTCGGCAGGTTCAAAATCAGAGAACGCCTTATTATATTTTTCAAAAATTTCTTTTCTTCGTTTAAGCAGTTCATCATCATACTTTCTGATCTGAGCGAGTCCGACTGCGGCGCAAATATCATTCAGATTAATTTTAAAACCGGGATAGACAATATCGTATCTCCAGTTAGCTCCCTGCGATTTTGTATAAGCGTCCTTGGTTTGTCCGTTGAGTGAAAGCAGACGCAGCCAGTCATACAGCTCCTTATTATTGAATTTTTCCGGAAGCGTGAGACAGATCGCTCCGCCTTCTGCAGTAGTTACATTTTTTACAGCATGAAATGAAAAGACAGTTGCATCGCAGAGTGTTCCTGACTTTCTTCCTTTGTATAGCGCGCCAATTGAATGAGCGGAATCAGCAAGCACAAGGATCCTGCCGAGTTTCCTCTGAACTTCATTAGTGGAAATAAAAAGTTTTTTTGTTTCCTCTTCATTTATGATTTTATTAATTTCATCATAGTCGCAGGGATAGCCGCCAATATCGACAGGCATGATCGCCTTTGTTCGAGGTGTAACTGCTTCACGTATCTTATTTGTATCAATGCAGAAATCTTTTTTAACATCTACCATTACCGGTTTTGCGCCGAGATGAATTACCGCAAGTGCCGTTGCACAGTATGTATATGCCGGAATGATCACTTCATCGCCTTTACCAACTCCGAACCAGTGAAGCATCAGCATCATTGCCGACGTAGCGGAATTAACGCAAAGAACATTTTCAATTCCGGTAAGCTTTGCTACTTCACTTTCGAGTGCCTTCACCTTTGGACCCGTAGTGATCCAGCCGGAGTTTAGCGAATCGAGTACTTCAGTTATTACATCTTCGTCAATATATGGCGGAGAGAACTTTATCATGTGATTTTATCAGATAATTTTTTATTTGAATTTTTTAATAGAATGAACAGGAACGGCAGGCTGAAATAGATCACATATTCAACCGTATAACTGTATCGTGCCAGGGATACTTCTACCGAGCTTACTAGCAGCGCTTTAGATAAAAAAATTATGCAGAACAGTAAAGGAATAAAAGCATCAACGTTTCTAAATTTACTTTTCCATAGTTTGAAAATGCTTAATGTCAGTACGCTTCCAAAAAGAACCAGCCATAGTAAATTCCTGAAGACAAAATTATAGATCTTATCATAAATTTCAAAAATACTTTTTAGAATTGACGGCTTTAACTCAACATCACCTTTCTCATTGTAAGAAACATTGCTAAGATCATTCTGTCGTGCAATTTCAGCATCAAAAAAATTTTTGACAGTTTCATAATCCGATTTATCAGAAGATATCTGACGCCATCTCCCCGATTCGATCTCCTTTGTATATTTTTTCTCAACTACCGACCTTTTGTATACACTGGCAAGCTGCTCAAAATAACTAAGCTCTATCTTTATATTATTAAAAAAGAAAAGAAAATTACTTACGAAAAACTTTAAGTATACTTTCGGATTCTTCCTTATCGCGTCTAATGATATCTGTCTGATGATCGGCTGGATATCGACAAATGTAAGCCCGGGTTTGAGCAGCATTAGATTCTCTGTCAGGTTTACCTGCCTGTAAAAATTTTCGTTAAAAGTATGGTAGAGCTTTGAAATATCAGAAGAGTTTCTTACTAAATTAAGATCCATACGCGGGATCGAATCCAGAGTATTATTGATTGCTTCATTTACAATTGCAGGATATTCTTCGGACGGCTCCATATAAAGGATCGTCGCTCCCATAAGGTTCGCCTCTCCAAACGGAGTTATTGTAAACTTGTTTAAAGTGAACAAATTATAAATACAGAGTGCAATAATTATCACGCTGAATGGTAAGATCAGTGATATATAATATCTGAAGCTGTATTTATTAATTACAAAAAAAAGAATTATGCACAGCATCACCCCAAGAAGGAACAATCCGGCAGGGCGTATCAGAATTGAAACAGCCGATGTCATCGAGAACAGGATCCATAGGTAATTCTTATCTTCCTTTAAAGCCATGACAAGAAATCCTGAACATATCATCATCATTCCCGTGAATAAACCCTCAGTCAGAATTGATGATTCAAGCAAAAGATAATATGAAGAAGAAATAAATCCGCAGATCGCAACAGCAAACAAAATTGTCAACGAAGCATAACTCCTGCTGAAAGCCAAAAGTAAAAATAATGATGCTGCAAGTGTGAACAGACTCTGCATCAAAGATACAGCGTAAGCGGTTTTCGAGAACATCCAGACAAATGATAAGAACAACGGATAGCCGGGCGTGCGTATGTCAAACAGCGGCATTTCTAAATTCATAATATCAAATGCAACTGCGCAGTATGATGCGCTGTCACTCGACAGAACAAGCACGGGATAATTTAACAGAAAAGGAAGGCGGGTAATGAGGAATACAAGTGTGATCAGCAATGCGCCAAAAAGGAAAGCGTGCTTAATGTTTGAAACTTTACTGTGTAAAGATCTTATCATTTGGAAGTTTTTGGTTCGTTAGAACTCATGATATGCTTTAGCTGAACTGACAGCAAGCCCAGACCAAACATCAGTATGGAAAGAATGACACAACCAAGTCCGAAGTAAAATGTGAAAGGTCTGTGAAATACAAACGACAGTAAGAAGTTAATTCCTGCAAGTGCAAGCAGTCCGCCGCTGAATACAATGAATATTTTTATAGGATTATAAAATAATATCGCTTCAACTATGAACTGAAGGGTTCTCATAGAATCCCTGAACAGCCGTACCTTCGTCTTGCCTTCCCTCTTTTTATAATCGATCGGAATATATTTTACAAACTTTCCGTTCATCATATACGCGAGAGTAAGTGAAGTTGTAAAGCTGAATGTATCACAGAGCTTGGAAAAGTAAGGAAGAATTTCCTTCTTTGAAAAAACCCGAAGTCCGGAATTTATGTCCGGGATACTTCTGCCCGCCGTGAACTCAACAAGCTTCTTAAGAATAAGCCGCAAAACTTTTTTCTTAAATGACTCATCATAATTTTCTCCCTGCCTGGCTCCGACGACCATATTAAATCCCTTGTCGAACTCATGCGCGAGGACGGGGATCATCTCAAGAGGATATGTTCCGTCAGCGTCAGTGATGATAATGGTATCGTGTGATGCAGCCTGAATACCGTCTTTCAATGATCTGCCGTACCCAATATTATGCGGATGACTGATCGTGATTGCTCCGGACTTTGTGCTCATTTCAGATGTCTTGTCGGTAGAGCCGTCATCGACTACAATTATCTCAGCGCCTTCGATATTATTAAGACTCAGAACCTTCTGAATATCGAAAACCGTGATAGCTATTACACCGCCTTCATTATAAGCCGGTATTACAATTGAAAACATATTAATTATTTTTTTTATAAATGCTTATGAGTGAAATTCCGAACGGAGTGCTCAGAGGAAGAAATGTTCGTGAAAAAGGCACGACATATTTATCAAACGCACCAATCTCACCTTCTGTATCATTAATGTTACCCGATTTTATGGCTTTATAAATTACCCAGTAACCCAGCGCTCCTATCATATTAAAATAATATTGCTTTGCCAGCTTAACATTTGCTGGAAGTTTCAGTTCATTCATCATCGATTTTGAATATCTTTTAAAATGTCCGGCAGCAATATCAAAATTGGAATAAAGAAATTTGTGCGATGGTACAAGGTGAAACAGGACTCCACCCGGCTTGAGCAGCTCAAGAAGTTTGTTAAAGAATGTCTTGTCATCCTCAACATGCTCCATCACATTCATGCAGACTATAAAATCATAGTTGCCTTTAGCATCGATCAGATCAATACATTCAATTTTAATATTTCCTTTGAAATTCTTTTTCTTTATCAGATCAATGGCGGGCTTTGAAATATCGATGCAGTAAAGTGTATCAAAGTTGCTTTGTTCGGTAATGAGCTTTGTAAATGAGCCGACACCGCAACCTACTTCAAGGACATCACCCTTGATAAATTCCTTGAACTGATCAAATGTCCATTGATTATAATTGGTGGCTCCCTGCATTTGCTCAGCAGATACGAACAGCTCTGACATAATTTATTCCGTTTCTATTTTTTTCACAAATACCGCCGGGTTGCCCGCGTAAATACTGAACGGCTCTACATTCTTGTTCACCACACTTCCCGCTCCGATCACTGAACCTTTGCCTACGGTCACACCTTTTAATATGAAGCAGTTTGCGCCGATCCAGACATCATCTTCTATCTTCACCGGCTGTCTGACAATTTTGTCCCAGCGTCTGAGCCGGTCTTTATAAAAAACGTTATGAGTGTTGGTATCCATAATCACAGTGTTGGCACCGATCATTATTCTGTTGCCTAAATTAATTTCCAATTCGCTGATGATCGATGTCCCGTTAAGATATACTTCATCACCGATGGAAATTTTTCCCGATGTACCTGTCCTTAAAAAAACTCCGCCGGCAAGATTTCCGGAATTGTATCCGCACTTCGCCGATATCAAACGTATATTACTCCCCAAAACCATTTGTCCCTTATTCTCAATTCTCGGACATCCGTACACCGTTACATTCTTGCCGTATCTGACACTATTCAGCATTAAAATTATTTTCAAAAGCGGCGCAGCCAGAAAAGTTATGACCTTTGGAAAATGTAAAACCCCGTCTTTAATTAATTCATAATAATTTTCATTGCCGGTATCAAACTTCAGCTTCTCGTTATATTTAAATAAAAAACTCACAGCATTTTTTATGAACAATTAAAAATTAACTATCTTTTCACACCGCTTCCGCTCCAGCTAACACCTTTATAAGGAAGAATACTCACGACCGAAAATTCATCTTTGCTAAACCATCTGCCGATCCTTTCCCTGCTGATGAAGTCAACCTGGGGAGCATTGAGCTTATCAAAAACATTTAAAGTGTTTCTGTAAAATGTCATCTTACGGAAGTTCTGAAAATATTCATAGAACGGAAGGAATTTCAGCGGCAGAAAATATACAGTGTAGACCGGTACAGAAACCAGAGCTGTAGTGATCTTAGAAAGTCCCAGTAAATTTTTGCGCGACATGTTCTTCAAAAATAATTTTCGCATTGGTTCAACACCATGCTTCACAAGACCATTTCCTTCCTCAGAGTAAACCCACACTATCAGCTTGCCACCCGGCTTGACATGCTTTTTTAAATTCTCAACCGTCGCATCAGGATCATCAGTATGATGGATCACACCGATCGAAAAAACTATGTCGAATTTTTTCTGAAGATCCATTTTTGCAATATCAGCTTCAACAAAATCTATGTTCTTGAATTCATGATTCTTCTGTTTTGCGATTTCAGTTGTATTAAGATCGACTGCGGTAACTGATCTTGCATACGGAGCAACAAAAGATGTATGCTGCCCGCCTCCGCATCCGCATTCAAGAATGTCCTTATCACGAAAATCCTCAAGTGTGTTGGGAAGTATCCAGTCCTTAAAAAGAAAAAGCTCGTTGTCCTGAAGCATTGTCCATTGCTCACTCCATTCGGACTGCTTAGACTGAGTCTGCAAGCTTTCTGTCATAAACATATTTGTTAAATGATTTAAATTCATCATTGCCGTTAAGTCCGATCCATGAGCCGACCGGCGCATTGAAACCGCTCTTCTTTTTGTTCAGTACAAAATCGGGAAGTATTTTTTTCAAAGACTTTTTCAAAATGTATTTTGTTTTGAAACCCTTCATTTTAAGATCAGAAGGAATTGAAGCTGCATAATTGACAAGCTCAGGATCAAGGTAAGGGCTGCGCGATTCAATGCTGCTGTACATTGAGGCGCGGTCAACCTTCACAAGTATATCATCAGGAAGCCATGTCATACCGTCAACATAAAGGTTTCTGTCAAGTGGTTCGAGATCAGTGCTTTTGTCATAATATTTTTTAAATATGTGATACGGGTCAGTGTCAAAGATCAGATCTTTCATTTTATCGCCAAGCAGTTTGACTCTCTCTTCAGGCGAAAAAAATTGTCTCCATAAATAATGCGCCTTCTCGGGAGAATGAAGAGTGCCGTTCAAAAATTGTTTCTGCTTATACTGCCAGTTAAGCTTCTTACTATTTTTTCCGGATTCATTCAAGCCGATGATAAATTTTTTCAAAATTCTTGGAATTGGTTTGGCATAATTGTAATACTTGTCAGCTTTGTAAGTAATGTATCCCGCGAATATCTCATCGGCTCCGTCTCCACTCAGCACCACCGTCACAAATTGCGATGCGAGCTTGGATACTTCGATCATGGGGATCAGCGAATTATCTGCAAACGGTTCATCATAAGCTTCAATCGCTTTATTCATAAAATCCAGCCCGTCATTGACTTCACATATAAGCCCGTGATGCTTGCTACCAATATATTCCGCAAACCTGTCGGCATCAGGAAGTTCGTTATAGCTCTTCTGATTGAAGCCGACACTGAAAGTATGAAGATCTCCCGTATGAAATTTTTTCATCAGCGCAACTATGGAGCTTGAATCAATACCTCCGCTCAGAAAAGCACCAACAGGTACATCGGCTACCATCCTGAGTTTTACAGACTCTTCCAGCAGATAAAGAATTTTTTTTTCAATTTCATCCTCATTCTCCTTTGTTTTAATTCTGAATGAGTCTGAATAATCGAAATATCTTTTCTTCTCAAGCTTGTTGCCTCTGTCAGAAAATTTTATGTAAGTTGCCGGCTCAAGCTTATGAATGTCTTCATACATTGTCATGGGTGAAAGGACATAACCCAATGCAAGGTAACAGTTGACAGCTTCGTATGAAATTTTTCTCGGAATGCTCTTGTCTGTGATCAATGCCGTAAGCTCTGAGGCAAATGATATATTTTTATTTTTATCAATGTAATAGTATAAAGGCTTCTTTCCAAATCTGTCCCTAGCGATGATCAGCTCTTTTTTAACTGAATCCCAAATTGCCAGAGCGAACATTCCGTTAAACATTTCAAAGCAGCTTATACCGAAATATTCATAAGCATATAAGATCACTTCAGTATCGGAATTACTTTTGTAATTAATATTAAACTGTTCCAGCTTCTTCTTTATATCTTTAAAATTATATACCTCTCCGTTAAAAACAATATGGAATCTGCCGTCTGGCGTTGACATAGGTTGATTACCGTTTTCAGACAGATCAATTATCGCTAGTCTTCTGTGACCAAAGGTAACTTCCCCGATTTTTTTTAAACCTTCATTGTCAGGACCTCTGTGTATCAGCTTATCACACATCGCCTTAACTACATTGCCCGAATCATCTTGTGAATTAAACCAGTCCGTCTTTCCGGCGATACCGCACATATTAATTTAATTTATAGTATTCTTTAAACCACTGAACAAATTTCTCAAGACCCTGCTCGATCCTTGTCTCAGGCTTGTAATCAATAAGCTTTGCAAGCTCTGAGGAATCTGCGCAGGTAACTTTTACATCACCTGGCTGCATCTCCTTAAAGACCTTATCCGCTTTTTTTCCAAGCAGTTTTTCAAGCGTCTCAACAAAATATAATAACTTGACAGGATGCTCACCACCGATATTAAATAAATTATACTCTTTTTTAAAATCCACTCTAAGTAAACGGTAAATGGATTCAATGACATCATCGACATAAGTAAAATCTCTTTCCATGTCTCCGTTGTTATAAATATCGATCGGCTCGCCTTTCATGATCTTCAATGCAAATTTATAATAAGCCATATCAGGTCTGCCGTAAGGTCCATACACGGTAAAGAAACGTAAGCCCGTTGCAGGAAATCCGTACAGGTGATTATAAGTGTAAGCCATCAGCTCGTTCGACTTTTTTGTAGCAGCGTAAAGTGAGATCGGATGATCGACATCGTCATTCACTGAAAGTGGCAGCTTTGAACTGTTGCCGTATACTGAACTTGAGGAAGCGTAAATTAATTTTACCGGGAATTCTTTACAGCATTCAAGGAGGTTAAAGAAAGCGTTTATGTTATTCCTGATGCTTTCATCGGGATTGGTGATCGAATATCTTACACCGGGTTGCGCGGCGAGATTTATCACGTCGGTAAATCTTTCCTTATCAAAAATATTTACAAGAGCTTCCTTGTCGAACATGTCAGTTTTGGAAAACGAAAAGTTCTTATGCTTCGTGAGCTCAACAAGTCTTGCTTCCTTCAGACTTACATCATAGTAAGAATTTATGTTATCCATTCCTGTAACATCAAAGCCATCTTTACAAAGTCTTTTACTCAGATGATAACCGACAAATCCTGCTGCGCCAGTAACTAAATACTTCAATTAATTTTTTTTATTTTTTGAAAGATATTTCTTAAGTCTTCTTCTCATTGTAAAATACTGCGTCAGACCGGGGTAAGTATAGTTACCCGCTTTTCCTTTTCTTTCAGGCATCGGAGCAACTGTGCTGTTCTGTAATTTTTCCAGAAAAACTTTTACATCCGGAAGACTATCGTAGATAGCTTTATGTCCGATAAAAGAATAGCTGTGTTTCGTAAGGTCAATATCTTTTACCGGACCCTGTGCGTAAATTTCCCCGCCGTCAACATTGTCATTCATCTTCATGAAAGTATAAGCAAGTTTGCCATATTCTTCGTTATATAAAGTCCAGAACGGAGAGTAGAGACCCTTATACTCAGGAGTGAGACCCTCATGCCAGAGGTATACACCATAAGTCGGAATGTCTCTGATCTTCTTTCCGAAAAAATCATTAACGCACATTGCAAAAATAATATCCGGCTTGCATTCATTCAGAAATTCAAGAACCTCAGGCTTGTTCACATTATTACAACTGATTTCCCTGAACTTAAGTGAATCAAAATCCTTCCCGTTATTTTCCCAGTAAGGTCTTATGACTTCCTTTTTCAGATGACCGAGTTCTTCAACGGCGATCTTATTTTTCACATAAAAGAAGAGCAGAAGTTCATTGATCACTTTCATTAATCCGTATTTCTTCGCCCTCTTCCTTCCATACTCAAATCTTCCTTTCCAGGTCTTTCTCCATGCAGCCGAATAAGTCCATACAACTCCGGTGAGCTCGCTGTTATCCGACAGCCAGTCGACTATCATCTTGTCGAAATCATTTTTTGACCCGATAAATACTGTCTTCAGCATCAGTCCGGATATTTTACCATTTCAAAATACCCCATATTCTCTTTATCAACTTTCCATCCGTTTCTTTCATAAGATTTTATTGCTCGGTGATTATCACTCTTTACCGCTAGTCCCATTTTTTTAATCTTCATTTCCTTTGTCTTTTTTTCAAATTCTTTCAGCAGCGTTGTACCATAACCCTTTCCAAGATATTCGTTTGCGACACCAATCACGACTAATCCGCTTTCAGTTTCAAATTTATCCTTCTTCGCAATGTCGTTTTTCTTATCATCTTTTTTTGCGGTAATTTTTTTTTTGCCGAGCTTAGTTTTAATATTTTTCTTTACAAGGGAATACTTCTCTTTGAATTCCGGATGAAAGATCAGCCATGGTCTTAATGCAAATGCCATCACAGCTTCATTAAAACTATACTGAAGCATTCCGCTCGCCGAGCCCATTGGCTGAGTACCGTCAATTATCATTCCTCCGCAATAACCAATGCATATACCGTTTTCTTCAACATGAAATAAAAATTTTTTGCTATCAGAGATATACCATTCGATCATCTTTTTAAGATAGGAAATTCCCATTTTTGAGCTCAATGATTTGGGAAAGGCAGACCTGTGACATTGAGCAATGATTTTCAGATCTTTCTTTTCAGACCATTTAATTTCGTACATCACTGAAATTTTTCTGAAGTTCAACAAGCTTATCCGAAAAATCACTTATCAGTTTATTCCTGTCAAATTTTTCCATCGCTGTTTTCTTCCCGTTTACTGACATAGCTTGTCTTAACTCTGTATTATCTTTTATCTCTGAAATATTTTTAGTTAATCCGTCAAAGTCACGCGGTGAATTTACCAGTCCGGTTCTACTTTCCTCAATTATTTTCGCACCTTCACCCGATCCTGAAAAAAGTACCGGCAATCCGGCTGCCATTGCTTCATAAATTTTTGAAGGCACTGCGCCGTAAATATTACTCACAAGAGGAATTATAGTACAGTCAAATTTCCCCAGCAGTTCAGGAATAGCTTCTCTGTTTACACTTTCATGAAGAAAAATATTTGTATCTGCATTTCCCGTCAGGTAATCTCCGACTTGTTTACGTTCAGCACCTTCACCGTAAATATGAAACTCACAATTCAGCGCTTTAAAATTTACATTTTTGATTATATCAAGTATTCCCTGTGCGACTCCAAGCAGCCCGGCATATACTATTTTGAAGCCGGCTTCT
Source organism: bacterium (assembly GCA_034439935.1). Lineage (GTDB taxonomy): Bacteria > Bacteroidota > Ignavibacteria > Tepidaquicellales > Tepidaquicellaceae > JAGPCH01. The sequence continues at coordinate 58,221 of JAWXBH010000106.1, read as the reverse complement.
TTTTTTACCGGCAATTCGGAGTCGGCAAATCTGTTTACATCCACTCCATTTCTGAACAGGTAAGTATTTTTTGCTCCGCTGTTTTTTACATGTGTTATGATCTCTTCCGACTGTCCCGTGCAAAGGAAAGATCTTTTATAAAGAAACTTCTCAAGGCTTTCAAGTTTTTTGTAAAGAAATCCGTCACTCATATAACCAAGTTCTTTTGCTGATAATGGCCAGATGTCTGATACATTCATTATCATCTTTGACCCGGAAAATTTTGAAAGTATAAAAGCGCTGATGCCCAATGTAAGCGGAGGACTTTCCACAAAAATAAAATCAGGCTTTAATCTTCTGATCTTAAAAACACTGAACAAGCTGGTAAAAGAAAACGACAACATTGAAATAATTCTCGGTATCTTCTTCGATGAATTTGAAGCAAACAAAATGTACCTGTTGATTTTAATTCCGTCTTCAATTTCACTGCATGCTAACTTATTTCTGTATTCATCATAGATCCTTCCTTTCGGGTAATTCGGCATTGCTGTGATTACCAGTACTTCATGATTATTTTTTTGAAATATTCTGGATAATTCCAGCAAGCGGTTTTGAGGCGCTCCGGTCTCAGGGTAAAAGTATTGTGATAAAATTACAATTTTCATTCAGTCACTTATTTCAGAAAAGAATGAAAATGTTTCATCTTACCGGCTTTAGTTCTCTCAATTTTATCAACTCTCTTAATTTCAAAAGTCAGACCCGGCTCAAGATAAGCATCCATTTTTTTTTGCAATGTATTCTTATCCTTGTCCGATATCTCTTCATCTGATACAATCTCGAAAATAAATTTATTCAGCTCGACCTGTTTGATAATAAACTCTTTCAATGTTCCTATATTTTCAAGTATGCTTCTTGTGATAAAATAAAATGTTATTCCGGGAGATTTCTTACCACTCGGTAAGATTATAATATCATTCACTCCGCCTATCAGGCTTTGTATTATAATCTTATCTTTAGACGGTTTTACGATCGCTCTGTCACCGATCTCATAACGAATGAACGGCATGACTGTATTGTGAAGCGCTGTAAGTATTATTCTGCCCTCACCGCCTTCGGTTACAGGATTACCTTCATCATCAATGACCTCAATGTAAATGTTCTCTTCAGAAATTCTCCATTCCCCGTTTATGTCTTCCATTGCAATTATATCGACTTCGGAGGTGCCGTATTCATTGACTGTAGGAACTCCGAATCCTTCACGGATAATTTTCTTATCTTCTTCCGTAAAGTTCTCTGACGTACCAATGCATACTTTCAAAGTAGGACATATCTTTTTAAGAATTACTTTTTTCCTTATAAGATACCGGGCAAACAAAACCATGGAATTTGTATATCCGTAAACATACTCAAACTTGGTTGTCTTAAATTTTTCTAAAAATGTTTCCAGAACATCATCCGATAAATCAAATACAGAAAATCTGACTCTGTTGGACAAGAAATCTTTTGTCTTCTCCTTCATATAGTCCAGCTTTTCAAAAGGAATTCCGTAAAATCTTGCCTGCTTTGAATCTAGCGTCAGATCGAGACTGCCGTATCTGTTTTTTATCAAAGCCCATGTCATTGCGTGTGAAAATTTATCCTTGGCGTAACGGAAAGGATGCCCTGAGGAACCTGAAGTATACCCTGTATAAAGATCACTGTGTTTAACATCTCTTGAGATAGTACTCTCTTTGGCGTTCTGATAGTCACTCTTTGAAAGTATTGGAAGCTCGTTCCAGTTAATTGGCAGCGTATCACCTATTTTATTTTTATAAAAATCATTAAGCTCAAAGTGATGCTTTACTGTTTCCCATTTTTTCTCTGACTGCCATTTCCTGAATTCATCCTGTGAAAATCCCCTGATCCTTTGAAGCTCATCTACGGCTTCCTGTATCGGAAAACCCTTCATCTTAAGTGTAAGCTCAAAAAGCGAATTTGATTTTTTTGAAACTTCCGGTTTTTTGTTTTCAAAAACCGGTACCTGATCTTGTGAGCTTTTATTCAAAAGACTGAGGATTATCTGAGGTTTTCCTGATAGCGAGGCGGGTATCCTGCTGACCTCCTTAAAAATAATTTTGATCCTTTCTCCGAGGTAATCATATATCTGATTCTCAATTTTATCCAATACATGCAAATTGAAATTTTTAGCTTTGATATATTCGATTTCAATTTCATCAAGATTTCTTTGTATCACCCTGAACTGTTCGATTTCCGGAATATGTTCAAAAATTGCCGTGAAGAAATGAACAATCATGTACTTTCCGGTAAATGTTTTTACAATATCAGTATCTCTGCCGACTATGTTCCTTAGCAATGGCAGACCTCTGCCGCAACTGCAGGTCTTATCTTCACTCTCTTTTACTGCAAGGTCGCCGAGCGAATATCTCACCAGTGGCATTGCGCGGCTGTCGAGCCTTGTTACTACTACGCTTCCAAACTCTCCATCCTTAACTTCATTATTATCAGCATCAAGAATTTCCAGATAAATCTGCGGGGACATTATATGATAGTTACCATTTTCGCATTGTGCAGATATCATAAAACCTTCTGTGCATGCGTATGTATCATAAACTTTTGTGCCGAATTGTGATTCAATTAATTTTTTATAATGTTCAAACATCTTATCACCCCAGCTAACTACGCTTTCAAAATGTATATCATTATAGTTCAGCTCATTAGCTACTTTTGCAAAGAGATAAAGCGAGGAGGCATAACCTAAAAGCATTTTCCTCGGATTGGTCCTCTGTTTCTCAAGTGCTGCCTGTATTTTATCTTTATCCAGACCGAATGCGATGTAATAGTCCGTCTGAAACAGAAAATCTTTTATTTGCTTCTCATAATTTCTTTTATGATTCATTCCCGTCTGAATTATCTTATCACCAATTTTATATCCTGCCCATTCCCACCATAATACCTGTATTGCCCTGTTCACAGACTCTTCCGCTTTTGTCATGTATACCGTTCCCTGAATTCCTGATGAACCGCTGCTTGACTCTTTGATCAGCTTTGAGAGGTCACCGATAACAAGATCATCAAGATTTTCCCTGATATCTTTTTTATTCATCACAGGGAAATATTTTATCATTTCATAAGGATCGTCAATGTCCGGTAAATTGAGCTTTTTATAAAAAGGAATTTTTCTTTTGCAGTAAGTTAGCTGATTATGCAGATTCACTTTCTGTATCTCTTTAATTTTCTTTTTATCATAACGGACGATCTTTCTCCACTTCTTCAGCTCATTGGCAAAATTTGTTCCTACTACAAAATCACCTGCGGGAAGAAAAATATTTTCAAGAAATTTATTGTAGATCATAGTGCTCCATTTATTCGCGGCTCAACAATTTTATCAATTACACCAAACCATTTTTTCTTTACAATTTCCCAGTCAAATTCTTCAACAGTTTTTCTGCCATTAACCGAGATCATTTCTGTAAAGTCAGGATCATTTATCAGTCTTTCAACTTCTTTCACAAATCTTTCAGGATTTCCGGGCGGCACTAATACTCCGTCAGTATTATTATTTATTAAATAAGGAAGTCCGCCTACATCAGTTGATATTACCGGAAGACCCGCTGCCATTGCTTCGATCACACTTACAGGATGATTATCAAAATCAGTTGTATTGATAAAGATATCATATTGGGAAGACAGCTCTATCCATTCTTGTTTTGTAAGCTTGCCGGTTAATTTCAATGAATCACTTACTCCTTCTGTTAACGCTTTAGCTTTTACTTTTTCAATTGATCCGTCCTTATCAGGTCCAACCATGCAAAGTTCGGCATCGGGATATTTCTTCTTCAACTTACTCAATATTTCCACAGCAAGAACAGGATTGTAAATTTCATGAAACGATCTTACCCAAAACAGTTTCGGTCTTATATTGCGTCGCTTTTTGAATGGATAATTCTCTATCGGAATAAAATTGGGAATGTAATCAACTGTAAAGCCCGCATCTTCAAAATGCTTCTTTAAATAAAATGACGGAGAAATATTTACAGCGGAATTTGAAAAAATAAACCTGCACAACTCAGGTGATTCTTTCAGACGGTCAGGATATCCACCGCCTCTTAATAAAGGTATGTAGCTGACCTTATAATGATTGCACAACTTCGCAAGAATGTATGTGTACCAGAATGCACGCCTGCTGTAAGAATCGATCATAACCAACCTGATCTTTTTTTTGTTTTTCATGAAAACCGAAACCATGTCCAATAGTCTGAGCCCCTGATTTTTCTTTTCTGAAACAGACTTTATTTCATATCGTTGTGAAAGCTTGGGTGTTAGCTGTTCAATGAAGGTCGGTGTAAAACCGAATTTCGAAAGGATGTTACCGGCATAAAGGATCATTGCCTTTTCCGGATGATATTTATAAACGCGAGCCCGAAAATGAATCCGGGGGCAGCCGTCCGCATAGCCGCATGTCCCAGTGTGACATAAACAAATACTACACAAAGAATGAGCAGTATTTTATCATCCGTTGATTTCAATTGGAAAAAAACTTTAATTGGGACTAGTATTATAATTAAAATCGCGATCATTCCAAATATCCCGTGTTCAGCAAGAAGTCTTGAATATTCAATATGAGCTGCTGCCATAATTCCCGTCATTTCTTCCCTCTTTTCACCGGCAAGTCCCGGACCTACTCCCGTTAAAACATTATCTTTAAATATTTCCAAATCTTCACTAAAAATTTCTTCACGTCCGCTGAACATGTTATTTTTTTCCTTGTTATACATGGACTCGCCTTTGAATCTCATCTCAAGCAAGCCGCCGCTGACTTCATTAACATAATAAAATCCCATGAAGCCCAAAACAAATATTACCAAAAAAGCATATACCACTTTGCCAATCCTCTTTTGAAAATTCGGGTTGGTTAAAGTCATAACTATTAAGCATATAATGATCGCAACGATGGGGGCAAGCATTCCTCCTCTTGAAAAGGTTGCTAAACCCCTGACCAAAAACATAAGAAGAAGAAATGTATCCAAATATCTGATACGGAATAATCGTATGTTAAGGAAATAGGCGATACCAATTATAAGTATCCCAAGTCCGAAAATAGTCGATACCTGGTTCGGTCCAAATCCGCCGCTGGTAAGAAAATTAGATTCAGTCGTAAACTTAACATCCTCCAGTGAACCTGATCTGAAATAAACGAAAAAAGTCATGGCTACAATAGGATAAAGCAACGCCAGTAATATTTTCCTGAATTCAACAATGCTTATTTTCCTTTGGTAAAAGTAAATTGCTGCAACACCAAGACAAATCGGACCGGCAACATTAAATGAAACCATCTGTCTGGCGAATTCGAATGAAGAGTATTCTGCGAAAAAAAGCGATGGGAACATCAGCAGAATAAAAACAACAAATACATTTGGAATTTTTTTCTTATACTTACCAACAAGTATACCTAATATTAAAAAAAGCATAGTAGCATATTTTCCATATTCATATCCAAACCCTCCGGAATTCATTCTGAACAATACTTCTATACCTACAATGTAAGCAGCAACAATGTGAGCAAAGCCATCTACATTTTTTTTATTAAAAATACGGAAGACTCCGTAGATGATTATGATCACTGAGAATATCGTGCTGAGTCTGGGGTTGAAAAGAAGTGCAACCGCAAGCCCGATATTGATCAATAAATAAATCTCGGCTTTATAGAGTGAATTCTTCAATACTGATTGTAATTTTTCTTGTCAAAATAACGCAATAATTGGTAAGAATTAATGTAAATATAAAAGTTATTGATCTGTTAAAATTTTTTCTTTAAGATTACGGATATAATTTTCAAAGGTAAACAGTCCTGCAACTTTAACAGCGGCGTCAGATTTTTTTTTCAATGTATCTCTGTCATTTAATGCCGATTCAATTTTCTCCGATAGCTCATTGCTGTCAATTTTGTCCAGCAAAAATCCATTGCTGTCATTAAAGTACATGCTGATCGATGAGACATCCGAGACTATAGGCACGCAGCCATAAGCAGCGGCTTCGGCAATAACCTTTGGGAAACCTTCCGATTCACTAGGCAGTAAAATTATATGAGAATCTTTATACACTTGCTCGAGTTCAGTTCTGTTCAGGAATCCCTTAAAAGAAATTTTTAACTTAATGTCTTTGGATTCATCTTCAAACTTTTTCCTTTCAGAGCCGTCACCGGCAAAAATAAATTCGCCTATCTGATCTGAAGATTTAATTTTCTTCAATGCATCGATAATTATTTCCACACCCTTGTTCCTTGTCAATGATCCGGCAAAACAAATGTTGAGCTTTCCGTAAAAATCCTTTTTATGTGCAATATTCATTGCTCTGACGAGTTCTTTATTATCAAGGCATGGATTCTGAAAATTAAGTATGTGGCTTTCCTGACCTTCCCATTGCCCGTTGATAGTGACTTTTGAATGTTGAAAATTTTTCCTAAGCCACCATCTTTGAAACCTGTACGAAACCGGTGCATCGTCCATCTTCCAGTTGCCCGCATACTTCACCCAGCGTTTGGGATCTTTTCTTAAGCTTAAATAAGGAAGAACATATAAGCCCATAGCTGTTGGCGCTCTGAACTGAACCCAGTCAACTTTATCTATAATTTTTTTTATTTGTTTTAAATTATAATATGCTGTGGTAAAAACAGATATCTTATCTGTAAATTTTTCTCCGCCGTATGCTTTTAAAGGTACTAACTTGATTGTATCACTCTCATATTTCATTGAACTTCCCGGAGGATCGCCTGAATGAAGCGGCGCTATATGATATATTTCGGTAAAGATTCCGGTTAACTGATTTATTTCACGAATGGTAGGACCCCAGCCGCTTACTGAATTATCTTTTTTATAATGTGGCGTATGTGAAATGATTGCCAGTTTCATTTTTGATCGTTCCATAAGCTCAGGCTGTATAGCATCAATATTCTTTGATAAATTCCTGCCCGGCTTATATCTTCAGAAGCGCCTTCTCTGTCATTCAAAGATGTAAAAAGAAATTTAACGTAATCCTTTTTGACATATTCATTCACGATATTTCCACTTTTCAAAAGCTCATTTTTTATTACTTCAAAATCGTCCTTTGAAAGTGATGTATCAAGCGGGATGGTAAAACCTTTCTTTGCAATACGGCTTGTCTTTTCAGGATAAATTTTTCTGTGTATCGTCCTTAATATTTTTTTTGATTCCTTTAAAGATGACTTCTGATCAAATGGAATTGTCAGTGCAAAGCTCACAAGATCTTCATCGAGAACAGGCACACGGTATTCCACATGGTTAAGCATAGACATCATATCCGTTTTCCTTAAGTAATCTCCAAGCATTGTTTTACGGAAATAATCAAAGACAACATAGTGTTTGAAATTTTCCGGTATCTCTTCAGGAAATATGGATTGGTATAAATTCAGTCCTGCATTTGTATCAAACAGAAAAGGGCTCGCATTCTGAAAATTTGTTTTTCTTGGAAACCATGAGTGCCAGTCATACAGGAGTTCGTGCGGCTTGTCAGACCAAAGATCCGCTATCCGCTTTACCAGTCTTCCCTGTGAAGGATTTGAAAATTTTTGTGCTATGCTTAATATAGCTTCACCGCTGTTTCTTGTGAACATATTTTTGTTAAGCTTGTCAATGTAAGTCAGCCATGTCATTGACGGATAGCCGTTATAAAGCTCATCACCACCGTCTCCGCCAATCAGGACTTTTGTTATCTTGCCTGTGGCTTTCGTTAAATAGTAGACATTAATTGCTGATGAGTCCGCATACGGCTGATCAAAGTCCAGCAGGATTTTATTTAGTGTATCAAGATTCAGCTCCAAATCAACCTCAACAAGCTCATGATTACCTTTCATCGTATCTGAATAAATTTTAGCAATATCCGCTTCATTATAATCCTTGTCATCAAACCCTATCGTCAGACCTTTTATCTTGCTGTCGGATCCGTGAGCGTATGCATATATCAGCGATGAATCAATACCTCCGCTGAGAGCAACTGCAACTTCAACATCAGCTACAAGATTTCTTTCCACAGCTTTTTTTAATCTTACTTCCGTCTCCGCTACATTCTCATCATAATTAAAATTATTTTCCGTTGTAAAACTATAGCTGATCAATTTTGTTTTCTTTGTTTCATTTTTACTTATTTCAATTACAGATCCCGGATCGACAGCCGTGATCTGTGAATATGCTGTAAATGGCTCAGGGCAATAGCCTAAATTGAGATAACATTTTATTACATCTTCATTTATACTCACTTCTTTTTTTACAGAAGGTAGGATCGCTTTTATCTCGCTTCCAAAAATACTGAAGCTTCCTTTATTGTAAAAATAAAGCGGCTTAATTCCTGAAGGATCTCTCGCTATGATAATTTTTTGCCCGGCTCTGTTATCAAGAATTGCAAATGCATAAATTCCTCTGAGCTTTTTAAAAAAATTTATTCCTTCATTTAAATATCCTTCAAGAACCACTTCGGAATCAGAATTTGTATTAAATTTTACTGAAAGATTTTTTTTAAGTTCTTTATAATTGTAGATCTCACCGTTATAAATTAAATAAGCATCTGCTGAGGCGGACTTCATAGGCTGATCCGCTTTGGAAGACAGATCGATTATGCTCAGACGGTTATGACCTAAAAAAGAACTGCCGGAAACTAAATTTTTGCTGCTGTCAGGACCCCGGTGATTGATCGCTTCAAGTCCCTTCAGCAATGCGGGATATTTTTCCGCTACTCCTTTTTCAAAATCAACAGAACCTAAAATTCCGCACATTACTTTATCCTTTCGATTGCTTCAATATACCTCTCTATGATTTTTGACCAGTGATGTTTCATTGCCCATTCGTGCGCTGATTCACTGAACCTCTTGTAATCTTTCAAAATTGTTTCAACTGCTTCGCTGACCTCCGCTGAATTTTGCGGATCAACAAGAATGCCGCTGACTCCGTTGCTGATCGCGTCCTCAAGTCCGCTGCCTTTTGATCCGATTGCGGGAAGTCCAAAATAATTTGCTTCGATGACAGCGATTCCGAATCCTTCAAAATCACCGCTGGATTGACTTTCACTCAGAAGCAAAAATATCTGGGATCTCTCAAGCACCCTGTGCATTTCCTCATTTGTAACGCTTCCTAAAATATTTATGTGAGATTTCAATTTTTTATCATCAAAAAAAATTTTCGCTTTTGAAAGATCAGCGAGCCGTCCAATAATATTATACTTGGTGTCCGGATGATTTATCAAAATTTCCGGCAATGACTTCAGGACATTGTGGTGACCTTTTCTCGGCCAGACAGTTCCAACAGTTACTAAATTCAATGACCCGTTTATGTGCTCTTTAACTCTTACTATAAGTTCATTTTCAAAATCAAAACCATTAGGTATTACAACAATTTTTTCTTTATCAATTTTAGCTGTTATCTTTGAACCTGAAAAATTTGAAACAGGAATTACAAGATCCATTTTCTCAAGTGCGCGCTTAACTAAGGATTTTAGAAATGAATTTTGCGGGTTGATATCCCCGCCATGAGCGACGGCAATGAACTTTATCTTCTTCTTATACTTTCCGAGTGTAAGTGAGCTGATAAGTGCAAATCTTCCCGAGAAAATTATATGCGTAAAATTTTTATTCCTTAATGTAAACCAAATTGCTTTGAATCTCCTTAGAAAAGTCCAGACCCTGCTTTTAAATCTTGGAAAACGAAATACATCAAAGTTCTGTGCTCCGTCAAATTTTTCTTCAGCATCTTTATCCGTAAAATCAGATATCGTTAACACCCTTACTCCATGATCATTCTTTTTCAGATACTTTGCAAGGTTGTAAGCATGGTTACCAATTCCACCCGGACCGGGAGGAAATTCAGATGTGATGATCAGGAATGTCTTATAACCACTCAATCTTATCTCCTTCATTAAGCATAAGCGTCGATCTTCTCCACGAGATGCTTAGCTGCAAAATTAATACCGGTAAAATAAATATTGCCAGCAAAGATCCCAAAGGATATAAGAATTTTTTTCCTTTCCATTTATAAGGTATCAGTGATGGCAGCATTCCTATTAACAAAGCATTTGTGACGTAATCTTTAGGAAAATATTTTCTGTATAAATAAAGCACACTCGGCAACGGGCGCGGCGAAAAAAACTTTTTCGGACGGAAAGCATCCCATGATCCCATCTGCCTCAGTCCCCCCGTTCCTATCTTGAGATGTATTCTTTTTGCATAAGGATGTGATATGCTTTTAAATCCGGAAAGATATGATCTCAATCCGAACTCGCCGTCTCCCATTCTCTGCTTATCAAACTGTCTGTCAAACATTCCTATTTTTTCAAAAACATTTCTCTTAACCAACGCGTTACCCGAATCAAACTGATCCGCCCATCGGAAGAAGCTGTAATTTGCCGGAACGGTATCACCCACTGTGGACAAAGAAACCCCTGCAGTTACATCAGCTTTGAAAAAATCCATTCCTTTTAAATGCTGTGTTATCCAGTCCGGATCCACTCTTGAGTCATCATCAAAAAAAAGTAAATATTCACCGTCAGCTTTTCTAATAGCTTCATTTCGTGCGAGCCATTGTCCCTTGCCTTCCTGAAAGATCACACTTATCTCAAGATCAAATTTTTTATAAAAATCTTTATCCGGCTCATCTGTCTGATCAACTATTATTGTTTCAAAATTTTTGTAATCCTGTTTTTGAAGATCTTCAAGAACATCTTTGAGATACTCATATCTGTTCAGTGTAGGAATGATGACACTTACTTTAGGGTTTTTGGATACCAACTCAGACTTAAAATTTTTATAAGAAGGATATTCACAATGAGGATTTATCAGATCCACTTTTTTTACCTTCTTAGTCTTGAGAAATGCGTTTAATTCTGCGAAGGGATTATGAAATGAAAAAATGTTTTTCAAAAAAAAATAGTAGACACGATGCCACTTATAATATTTTCTGATAAAAATGTAATTATCAGTCAATGTAAGTTTTTCTTTATGAATTAATTTATCATAAGGAACATTCGCGGCAAAAAGCATTGCGCCTTTATTCCATGCCTGATATCCCATATCGAGTTCAGTTGCGGCTTTGGACGAATACCTCAGATCTTCTTTTATCAGATCTAAAGTCTCTGCAGGAAGCTTTAATACAGATGAATTATAATACCATGTGGAAAATGAATTTGCATTTTCAGGATACAGATTGAAGTATCCCGCCGGATTAAGATATTTGAGGATTGTAAAACTCTTAAGTACTTTCAAATCAATTTTCTGATTACAAAAAAAACATGCTTACAAACTAAGGTCAGTATCATAAAGAGTAAAATAAAATTTTTCTTCTTTTTCAAGAACCTTATCCTTTGAGTAATGAATAATTTTCTCAATGTTCCTCGCTCTGATAAAACCAATACTGCTCAGCCACTTCTCCTCATTATCATTGTTCGCAATGACATGTACCAATTCACTCTTATTCTCGAAAGCTTCGCTGATTGCAAATGCCGCCATCATTCTTGCCTCTTCAATGCTGTCGCAATTCCATTCACATATATTCATATAAGGGTTAGCGAGTGAATAGAGAATATATTTTTTGCCCTGTGTCTTTCCTGCCTTCATCCTTGCTGAAAATCCTTCAAGACCCGTTGCTCTCCACTTCAGAAAATCCTCGTCATGGACAGTATATGAGTAACCTGTTTTTTCCTGCCGCAGATTTATATATGCAGCGATATCTTCCCACTCACATTTTTTATAGTCATGATTAATTTTTTCGATCTTCTTTTTTTTCAGGGAAAAATACGGCTGAACGATTTTTTTCATAAGCGGGACTGCAAACTTGAATTTACCGGGCACCACCCAATTTAAAATGTGTTCTGAGTTTAAAGGCAATATCATCGACCTCCCGCTTTTTAATTGCCTGAATCCCGCGTTATGCATTACAACTTCAGCACCGGGACTGGGATTATTGCCAAGTATTACATTATCACTCTTTAAAATTTCCTCAAAAATTTTCTTAGCTATCCCAAGTTTTCGTGACTCTTTTAAAACCATTATATCGCACACCCAGTTGGCATCATAAACTTTACCGGAGCTTTTTATCTTCACCGGAATTATTCCCACCTGTCCTAATACTTTTCCATCATCGACTGCTATCAGCAAACCATCAACATCACCATGCTCAGGACCTCTGAATTTCCATCTGATAAATTTCTCAACACGCCGTCTTCTCTTTTCAGGCCACGCCTTTAAAGCAAACTCTTCATGCGCCTTTACATACTCATCCGAATACGGTATCACTTTTATGCTAATTTTTTTTCTCTCCTTTTCTAAAATATTTACTCAGATAATCGCGGACTGTGAGGGTTTCAAGTACACCTTCGGATTTATATTTATTAATTTCCTTTATAAAATTATTGTAATGTTCCAGACTTTCCGATCCGCTTCTGCTTAATGCCGCGGGATGTCCTACAATTACCGCAACTTCATTTTTTTCCATAGCCAGGTGCAGATATTTTAATGCGGGTTCATCAAAGCCCGTATGATGCTGTGGTACACATACAATATTATCATGAACTTCCCATTCACTAATTGAGTAATCGGAGGAATTACTGTTGGAAAACTTTTCCCAAACCGGCTTATATGATTTTAAAACTCTGCACCAGGTGTAATTTGTCAATGAAAGCTGCTTCAGTACAAATCCCAGATCACCTCCTTTATGAAAGGGATAAAATGCGCGGTCTCCAAGACTAAATGCAAATTTTTTATACCAGCTCATCGGTCTGCTGTGAGGAGGCACAAATCCACACACAGATCCTGAAGCACCGGTGCAATTTTCAAGCGAAAGCTTGCTACGCTCAAGTGACTTAAAGATCTGAGATTCGGTAAGATATGGAAACCATTCATGCTTCCATGAATGTGACGCTATCTCATGACCTTGATTAAAAATTCTCTTTATCTGCTCAGGAATATTGAACGGAGGATCTCCGGCTTCTGCAGCAAATCCTATACACGCGAATGTCATATTGATATCTGAGTCCTTTGCAGTTTTTAAAATGTATTCAACATTTTCAATCTCTCGATGGATCGGTGCAAACGTAAAATTGTAAGGAAGCTGTGAATTAATCTGACCAAGTGCGGAATCATAATCCCATATCATCAGTAATTTTCCGGGCATTCAGTTAAATTAATTTTTCGTTATTACTTACGACCGGATCTGTATATTTTTTCCTTTGTGATAAGGCAACCGCGAATACCGGAAAAAGTATATACGGGAAATTGTACCTCGAACGCGATTCCGAGATTGGAATTAAAACCATCGAATATATCAGATAAGCCCAAAGTATATATGTTGAAAACGGACCGAGATTTTTATTTCTGTATAAAAAAATTAACGGATAAAAAATGATTATCCAGAAGAAAAAATTTTCTATGCTTTGAAAGAATGATTCTATGATCCCGGCATTAGGGTATTTTGTAAATTCAAAAAAATAATTGATCGTCCAGTCCTGTCTGCTTGCGTATTTCAATAGTCTGAAAGGAATTCCTTTTATATAAATGTCCGGATGTTCCTTCACAAAAGTCATTGCATCATTATTCAGCGCTCTGTCAAAATCAACTTCAGACAACTTACCGTATTTTGTTAATAATGAATCAGGCACACCGTTATATCCGCCTGCTCTGGTATAATCAGTAGTAACGTTTGAACTGTATATCCCGGGTCCGGTAGTAGGCATCAGCCTGAGCTTTCCGTATATCATATAATTTCTGTAGATCCATGGCGAATAAAGAATAAGACAGGTTAAGTATATGTATCCTAATTTTGAAAATGCAAAAACCAGATTCTTGTCTTTATGTTTTTCAATTATGAATGGTATCAGCAAAAAGATCAGGAAAAAATTAAAACGTATATACATTTCCGCTGCAAGAATTACACCAATTAAGATCAGCTGATATGGCTTACCTGAGTAATTTTTAAGCATGATAAAGAGCAGTATCAGAAAAAAGAAGAATGACAACTGCGTATTTGAATTGGACGCCATGAATAGCATGTTGGGCGAGATCGCGATGTATGCAAAGGATATCAAAGCAGCTATGTTTCCCAAATCTCTGAACAAATAAAATCCCGATAGCAAAACTCCGAATGAGAACAGGATCATAATAATAGCAAAAGTAACAGGATGGTTTAAGATAAGAAGTCCGACAGCGAACATAGCCGGAAGTCCGGGCTGCCTGAAGTTACGCAGCTCAACTCCCGTGAAGTCGTAATACTTTCCTTCGAAAGCAAGCCTCTTGCCAAGCCGCTCATGCTTTTCGTAATCACTATCCTGAACTGGTCTGTTATTAATATCATGTATCGCAAATACAATCCGTAAAACTATTCCGACAAGCAATAGCGTTTTAAAAATCTTGTTGCGCGTAATTTCAAAAATGTTTTTTTTATAAATTTTATAAACGATGAACGCTGCTATCAGGATCAGCACAGCTTCAATTATGTAATCAGCGTATCTGTGCTTTACTACTACAAATAAACGGTTAATCAATCCGAATACAATAAGCAGAACCAGAATAATGATGTTTCCCCACCTTCCGGTTGAATTATATAAGCGGAGTAGTTTATCCATTTAACTTTGAATAGAATTCTTTGATGTGATAAATGATGTAATCAAGATCATCTTTTGAGAGTTCGTAATACATAGGAAGTCTTAACAAATGATCAGTATAATAATCTGAATTTTTCATTTCAACTGCTTCACACTTGTCTTTATAATAGCTGCTGCTGTTCAGTGAAAGATAATGGAACACTGCATTAATAGAATATGATTTTAAATAATCGATCAGTCTGCTTCTCTCTTCACCGGTACGGCAGAGAATATAAAACATGTGAGCGTTATTAGTTGCGTAATCCGGGATTGAAGGAAATTTAAAGTATCCCTCACCGGCAAGTGTTCCTAAATTTTCATAATAATAATCCCAGATCTCCTTTCTTCTTCTCTGAATGTCGTCCAGATTCTCAAGCTGTGCATAAAGAAAAGCAGCAATAATGTCGGAAGGAAGAAACGATGAACCAATGTCCACCCAGCCGTACCTGTCAACTTCACCTCTGAAAAAAGCAGAACGGTTAGTTCCTTTCTCACGTATTATCTCGGCACGCTTTGCAAATCTTTCATCATTTATAGCAAGCATACCTCCTTCGCCGGAGATCACATTCTTAGTTTCGTGAAAAGAAAATGCTGCAAGATGACCGATTGAACCAAGCGGTCTGTCCTTATAATATGAATCAATGGAGTGTGCCGCATCTTCGATCACATAAAAATTATGCTTCTCGGCAAGTGCAAGAAGCGGGTCCATATCCACTGCCATACCGGCATAGTGAACTACTATAACAGCTTTAGTCTTCGGAGTAACTAATTTTTCAATTTTATTTATGTCGATGTTAGGTGTATCATCCTCACTATCGCAGAAAATTATCTTTGCGCCGCGCAGTACAAATGCATTGGCAGAAGAAACGAAAGTATAAGCAGGTGCAATTATTTCGTCTCCCTCCTTTGTATCAATTAGAATTGCCGCCATTTCAAGAGCATCTGTACATGAAGTAGTCAGCAATACTTTTTTAAAGCCAAACCTTTTCTCAAAAAATTCATGACACTTCTTTGTGAACATTCCGTCCCCTGAAATTTTTCTGCTCTTCACTGATTCTAAAATGTAATCAGTTTCCTTTCCCGTAAGATATGGTTTGTTAAATCCTATATGACGCTTTTCCAAATACTGAATTTTATATTTAATTTAAAATAAATTTATCCTAATTCTCTATAACGGCAAGCCCAACACCGGTTTTGCCGAAGCTGTTGCCATTATACAGCATGTATCTTTTTCCTTTGAAATCATAAATATAAGCATACTCTATCATCTCACTATCCCAGCCGTCATCAGAAACATCAAGACCTACTTCATTATCTTTCCTGATCCACTCGACTCCATTTTCCGACTCGGCATAACCGATGCGGTAAGTCTTAATATTTTCGCTTTCACGAAATGAATACCACATTTTAAAGATGCCGCTTTCCTTTATCACAAAAGGTCTTGCTATCGCGTATTCAAATTCATTTGCGAAATCTATGCATACTTTTCCTTCACGCTTAAAATTAATTCCGTCGGAAGATTCTGCATAACGGATATTATAGTAATGAATCAATTTGCCATCCGTCTCGACCCACTTTATCAGTGACACATACCATATTTTCCATATACCTTCATCTATCATTACACTGGGTGCAAATGTCGAGTAGGGGTCGACATCATTGGAATACAATACCGATGGACCCCTCGAGATTTTTTCAAAATTATTTCCTCCGTCCTTGCTTATTGCGACACCGTTAAAGGAAAAAAACGGGACGTTCTTTCCAAGCGTCCATCCATTGTAATACAAATATTTTTTATTTCCGGAATTTACAAGACACGCAGGCATGATCCCCGAATCATCAAATGCACCAAGCTGTCCAAGTTTCAGAACGGGCTCTCCGGAAATTTTTTTTACCTTTAGCGGATCGTTGAGATTAATCTCTATGTATGCGCCCTGTGATCTTCCTTTCATATCTCTCGCTGAAAAATATATTCTAGCATTCTCTTCATCAGTCATGTCAAATACAGGCATCATTGCATGCGTCTGCATCCATTCGTATTCACCTGAAGGTGAAAATATTAATCCAAGTTTTTTCCAGTTCTGCATCAGGAAATTTTTATCTCATCACTTTTTTTATCGAACAGCACCGAACGCGGAGGCATATATACACCCTTCTCGACAGTATCCTTCATTATCACAGCACCTGCGGCTATGAGCGTTTCAGGCGCGATTGTAATTGCGTCACGGATGGTCGCGTTGACACCAATGAAACAATTTCTCTTTATTGTAACAAATCCCGAAACAACTACATGTGAAGTTATAAAATTGTGATCTTCAATTGTTACATCATGACCAATATGATTTCCGCTCCATAGCACTACATTGTTTCCGATCTTTACAAATGGCTGAATTGTATTGTCTTCAAGTATGAAGCAATTATCACCGGCAGGAAATTGCGAGAGATATGAACAATGTGTACTTATGTAACTTGCCATCTTATAACCTTTGGCTTTGCAGTCATTATAAAGCTTCTCTCTCACTTTATTCATATCTGAATAGCCAATAGCGACAAAGGCTTCATATTCAGCCGGCGGGAAATGTGAAACGATCTCTTCAAAAGGAATGACAGGAAGATCTTCAAAATCAGGAGATGTAATGTATTTTTCACCAACAGAAAATCCCGTCACATCATACTCTGAATCAATTGTGAAAAAATACTTTGCAAGCCGTGCATTAGATGTGTTGCCGATGATTACAACTTTTTTAATTTTCATATTAAATAAATGTTTTCATAAATTTTGGAGCATTTGGTCCTTCATTAAAAATGAGATCAATTATGCTTACGGCATGCGTAAACTCTCCGTGAAGCTGTTCATAGACAGGATATCCCGAATAGTCAAAATAATGAACGCGGATATTTTCTTTTTCAAATAATTCTACATTCATATATGCTTGTGCAGCCGGACCTGAATAATAGTCAGTAGCTCCGGTCGTTTTACAAATATCAACCAGACGTTCTGTTTTCTCCTCAAGCAAAGTAAATTCATCAGACCATCGCATTATGGTTTTTATTCCAAGTATCTCGCATACGGTTTTTAAAAATTTATAATTAACTTTACTCAGATACTCTTCTTCATTCTTAAGATAAAGTTCTTCAAAGAAACTTTTGTATTCCTGAAAATATTTTGCCCTGGAGTAGTTATGTACAATTGAATCCCAGTGTTCTTTTCCCCAGCCCTTATCACTGATCTTTGTTTCGCTGATCTTCTGAAAATACTTGCCCTTCACTTCAACCGGTATTGTAAGCCACTTAACTCCGTCTTTGGTTTTGATCTGATTGCGGTTTCTCCAGTCTCTTTTTGTATACTGCATGTCGTCATATAGAATAAATTCATCAGCTATATTGATCGAATCAAAATATCCTTTCCAGGGAATATAGTTTGACTGTGTGATAATTACTTTCTTCAATTTATAAATTTATCTTCTTGTCTATTATATATAATGGACGCTCTTTAGTTTGCTCAAATATTTTTCCAATGTAAATTCCCGCTATACCTATGCTCATCAGGATTAGTCCGGTTGAGAATAAAATTGCTACGATCACACTCGGCCAGCCGGACTGAAAACTTTTTAAAAAATAAGTGATGACTACATAAATACCGGCAAGAAGTGAAATGATGGAAATTATCAAACCGCTGTAGATTGACATTCGCAGTAGTTTATCGGAATAAGAAGTCCAGCCTTGTATTGCTGTTACAAATAACTGAGATAAAGTATATGTCGACTTTCCTTCAAATCTTTCTCTGTGCTCAACCGAAACGTAAGTAGAGTTGTACCCGATCCATTTAATAAGCTGTATATAAAGCCGGTCCTGATCTTTTAATTTTACGAATTCATCTTTAACCCGCGAACTTATTAAAGTAAGAGAACCGACGTTGATGTCGTAATTCTTATCCGAGAATAATTTGAACAGCGAGTTATATATCTTAGCCGTAATCGATTTGAAGATTGAATGTTTCCTGCCGATCCTTTTCGTAAAAACAACATCGTAATCTTTATCATATTCATCAACCAGTTTTTTTATGTGTGATGGATCATCCTGAAGGTCACAATCCATGATTATGATAACTTCACCTTTTGCAGCGCTTAATCCGGCGGTAATGGCATAATGCTGACCGAAGTTACGGCTCAGTTTAATTCCTTTTACTCTGCTGTCTTTTGCACAGTTTCCCAGGATCTTTTCCCACGAGTTGTCGCCGCCGCAATCTTCCACAAGGATGATCTCAAAGCGCGATGTTATTTTTGAAACTTCATCAGTAACTCTTTTTACAAGCTCGTCTACAATTTTTTCCGCTTTATAAACAGGACTTACTATAGAAATATATTTATCTGTCAATCTGATCTCCAAAAAAAATTTTAAACTTTATCTTTTGATCTTCAATTTTAAAATCCTGCTCCACTCTGTTCCGTGCGTTGATCGCAATTTGCATTCGTTCCTCATCAGTCATCTTCATTATCTCAATGATCTTATCAGCGAACTTTCCGGGATTTCTTTTCTCAACAATAAAACCTGTCTGATTATCTATAACATTTTCCTTGAGACCGTCGGCGTTGCTTACAACACATAGCAAACCTGTCGCCTGCGCTTCAAGCACAGATACACAGAACCCCTCCTGCATGCTTGTCTGCAGATAAATATCCGACTCTGTCATTTTCCTGTTGATCTCATTATGTGCAAGCTTCCCCATAAAATGAACTTTGTTTTCAAGCTTCATCTGGTAAACAGCAAACCTTAATCTTTCCAATTCACTTCCTTCACCTATGATGCTGTAAGTAAAATTTACTTCTTTTTCTTTAAGAATTTTCATTGCCGACAGGGCTGTTTCATAATCCTTGATCCAGTTTAATCTTCCGACAGTTAATATTTGCAATGGAAATTTGATTTTACCCAAATCAGCTTTTGCTTTAAATACTGAAAAATCTATTGCAGGTGAAATTATTTCTTTCCCAATATTATCCCGCAATCCTAAACTTAAAGCCTTTTCATAAAGATAATTTGAGATTGAATGAACTTTGTCCACATTCTTCCATAGTAATTCATAGCATCCCGGATTTTTCAAGGGATAAATGTTTATGTCATAACCTCTGAAGCTTACACCCATTTTCGCACCAATTGCCTTCGCGACATTCTCCCGGTTCAACGACATTGTTGCAAATCCGAAATGCAGCCAGTCAATATTTCTTTGAAGTATATGTGAATTAAAATAAATTGATTTAATTGATTGGCTCAATGATCTGTCTGATTTTCTTTCCAGTTTATAAAGTCTGATCACTCTTCCTGGTTGTTTCAGAAATGTGAAAGAAACTACAAACAGAGTCAGTAATAATTGCTTTAATTTTTTACCCTTATATACAGGATAAGCACCGGAATGCTCAAAATTATATTTCTCACTCTCTCTGCTGCCGCTGAATACAATGACTTCAAATCCGGATTCGATCAGCCCTCTGATCTTGGAATTAAAAAATGTTTCAGAATATCCGGGTGCTTCAGGTAATACGATCCCGATCTTCATTACTTAACCTGCTGACATCGATTCATAAAATTCCCTGAACTCCCTGATCTGCTTCTCTCTTGAAAAATCTTTTTGTATTACAGTCCGAGCATTGGATTTGATTTTATTTTTCGTCTCATCAGATGAATCAATAAACTCCTTTATTTTTCGAACGATCATTTCAGGATCTCTAACAGGTATAATATAACCGTTAAGTTTATCTGTGACCACTTCGTCCATTCCTCCGCAGTCCGTTGTCAACACAGGCACACCCGCTGCCATGGCTTCAAGGACAACATTCGCAATCCCCTCCTCCACACTCGGCAGTATGAGTATATGAGATTTGCAAAGTTTGTCGATCAGACTTTCATAAGGTAACCCGTTTATAATTTTAACATGCTCAGAAAGCTGATAGTCATTGATCATAAACACGATCTCCTCCGGCATTTCGCCCTGAGCAACAATTGTGAATTCAAAATTTATACTTTCATCTTTCAATGCCTTCATTGCATCAAGAGCATAGTGGTATCCTTTCTTCCAGTGAAATCTCCCGATCGAAATTATTTTCAGAATGTCCTCATTCGCATAGCTGATACTTTCCTTTTTAAGCAGATCGCTCTTAACACTTGAATGGATCACCTTAATTTTTTTTCTCTCAGCTCCGTATTTCTCCGCTTCCTTTGAAATATTCTCCGACACAGCATGAAATCCATTTATTAGTGGAAAATATTTTTTATATGCGTTTGCAAGCTTGGCATCATTTAAAGGTGAGTAATTTATATGAGCACCTCTGAGGCTCAGAGCAAATTTGCAGTCAAGCAGCTCAAAGAGTTCAGGATATCTCTGAATTACTTTTGCCCACTGCATGTGAAAAATATCAGGAGTATTATTAATTATCGGAAGTATAAGCCCGGCATCTCTTACAAAACTTCTGAATTCGTTTTTTTTGCTGTATATCTTTTTTAATATCTTTGAAAAATTTTTGGGATTCCTTAAAAGCAGTTTCAGACTTTCCTTTAAAGTAAACAGAAACAATTTGCTTCCGGCTTCCGGTGTTGGAAATACTCTGACATTAGAATTATACTTTACATCTTTTGTTTTTTTTCCAAACAGATAGATCTCAAACCCCGCATTTGACAAGCCTTCAATTAATATCTCAATGAAAGTTGTTGAAGGAATATTTCCAGAGTAAACAGCTACTTTCATTTTTATTTTTTGGGTAATCGGTTTTTACAGAACAATGAGATCGTCAACAGCATGCTTAAAGGATGTGAGTAATATACAGAATCTTTCGTTTTGAATTTATTATAAAAATCCCTGATCAGTTCAATTGGTACAATATCTGAAAATGATTTATTCTCAAGCAAATGTTCTTTCAGTTTCAGATCATTTTCATTTCCTAAGAATTGTAACTCCCAGTTCCGTGTAATCATCTTTTTCCCTGTAAGTTTTTCATTTAAAATTCTCTTTCCTTTTTTTAATGCTCTCATGGGTAGCATGCTTTTACTTTTGAATTTTTTGTAGGTATATAAATTTAACGGATCATAATTTTGCCAGGCAATTTTGGCAAGCTCCGGAGCTTTCATTTTAATGTATTCAATTTGGATCTGCCTTCCGGATAGCAGCTTCTCCGGGATTGTGCAAATGAATTTACACATCTCATCATCATAATAAGGAAGTACTACCGGCAAATATTTGCTAAAGACAGCCATGTTTGCGCTTGTCCATCGGGGAGCCCAGTAAGTAGATTTGAATGCTCTTACTTGCGAATTGGCATTATCAATTTTAATTTCGGCAAGCAGATTTACAATTCTTTCCTTAAGATATGTTTGAAAATCTCCTTCAATTCCCCACGCCTTCCATAAAGCTTCTGCAAGTTCAAGTCCTCCCTTTTTCAGAATTTTTTTCACTATTACTTTTGCCTGTTCCTCAAAACTTATATTCTCTTCAATCCCCATATCGTCAAATAGCACATCGCCCCAATGACCAAGATAGAACACATCTCCGAGCTTTGATACGCTATCAATGACAGCCATCTGCCTCGGATGAGTAAAGTCGGCATAACATTTGTTTATCTCCGAAAGCTTATCAATTACATTCCACAAATACCCTTCCGGAATTTTGTATTCATGAAATGAAAAATTTTTTATACCTGAAATTTCCCTGCCATACTTTGTTTCATCAAAACTATCTGCAAACTTGTAAGAGTAAGTCTTAACATTTGCCCCTTCATCTAAAGCCGCTGCCTGTGTTCTGCTGTCCAGTCCGCCGGAAAGCGGAAGAATAATATTTTTATTTTTTAAATTCTCGTTGGAAATTCTTTCAAACAAATCTGCAAACTCTTCGGTCGCCTGCTTAATGGAAATTTCTCTTGGTGTGTAATGCCATTGCCAGTAATGTTTTGAAGTGTTTACTTTATTATTACTGATATCATATTCTGTAAACGGCTGTAATACGGTTTCATTCATATAATAGCTGTCTTTCTCCAAAAAGAAACCCGCTGCTGCAAAAATACAAATTGCTTTAAGATTTATCCCGTCCGGATTATCATTATCAACAAACTTTTGTTCCTCAGGAATTATGGACGTTCTTAAAATCAAATTTATTTTTTTCTTAAAAGATCAAATCTTAACTTTGCAGATACTTTCGATGCAATGCTCATTGGCATTATAAGATCAAGAAAATAATCCTTCATGAATTTCTTTTTCAATTCTGGATAAGAATTTAGTTTGCTTAAAAGTTTTTTCCTACCGTCAGCATATTTTTCCTTGCTTACAATTTTTTTTGCCGTGATATAATATGCAAATTCATTTTCTTCAATGAGCCTTTCACTTGCTTTATTTTTTTTCAGAAATTCTATTACCCATTTGTAGAAGATCAGATTCCATTCGTACATTTCACCGCTTTGATTAGCCCTGCCTAAGGTTGAGTCCTGATGTTTTCTGTATTTGATCAGGACCTTGTCATCAAAATAAATTTTAAACTGCTCAGCGATCTTCAGCCACAATACAATATCTTCCGAACCTCTGATCGATTCATCGTATCCTTTCACCTTTATGAAGCTTTCTTTCCTGACTAATGAGGCGCCTGGCAGCGGAGTTCCTTTAAGATCCCGCAAAAAAATTTCAATAAACCTGGGAGATTCATAAACTCCCGTTCTGATATCTTCGCCGTTATATTTTACCGGCTGTACAAAAGTCCGGTTGGAATACCAGTATAATGCCGGTCCCCATATCATTGCGCAATCCTGATGCTGTCTGAATATTTCAAGCTGATGTGAAAGTCTGTTCTTATACCAAATGTCATCCTGATCAATGAAGGATATTATATTTCCGGTTGCTTTTTCTGCAGCTCTGTTGCGTGTATATGCCGTTCCGAAATTTTTATTATTTTCATGCTCAAAATAGAAGACCTTCCCCTTATATTTTTCTGCAAACTTCTTTCCTAACTCCTGAATTCCATCTCTGCTTCCGTCATCATAAAGTATCCATTCCCAGTTTTCAAAATCCTGACTTAGTACACTATCAGCGGTTTCTTCAAAAGTTTTTGTCCCGTTATATAATGGTGTAATGATAGATATCTTAGGCATTCTTCAAATAAATTAATCCGTTTCCCATAACTCTGCTTCCGGTTTTAATAAACTTCTCAAATTTGTACTTTCCTTTTATCTCATTACAGTATTGATTCACACCGTATCCTTTCTTTGAAAGTATTAATGTCATGAAATAATATCATGCAGGTATCAGACATCAGCCCGAGATATATTTCCGTATCTTTTTTTACTCCTTCATAAGTATGGTCAACGTCAATGTAAAGAAAGTCGATTCTGTCATTTCCTAAAATTTTCTTAAGCTGATTTAATGTTTCATTTGATTTAGAGTCATCTCTGATAAAATCAAGTTTTGTCTGAGGACGGTCCGCTGCAAATTCTATAAAGAACTTTACTCTCTTGTCATCATAACCGCCGCCGTAGTCTCCATCCGGCAGATCAATGCTGATGATCTCTTTTGCCTGAGGATTGATCCTGTTCCATACATAAAATGTTCCTCCGTTCCATGTTCCTATCTCAACGATCACTTTGGTTTTGCTGCAACTACTCGCTTACAAAGTTCTGCTAATTCTCCGCTCTCCTGTGCAAGTCTCTTATCATAAAAACCCCTGCATTTATAAAGAGTGATGGAATTCAGAACGTCATCTATCTTTTCCTAATTCATCACTTTCTTAAAGCATCCCTTTTGTTACTGCAAAAGTGGTCTTACCTTTTATGCTCTTATACAAATTATAATTATGATTTTTTTGTAGATATGGAATAAATTGTTGTCTCAGGCATCAGTCTCGAGATCTTAAAGACGCCTCCTGCAAAAAACCTCCTGTGAATTCTTCTCAGTAAATATCCAGTGGAGCTTTCATCCGGATGACGGGAAGTCAGTATCTGCGGAAAAGGATATTGCATCGGTAGAAGTTTTTCACTCTTCTCCCTTGTAAGAGATATCATTGCTTTTGAATCATCAAATTTTAATCCTTTGAAAAGCTCTTTCGTACCATCGTATGTAAAACGCCACAAATCCAGCGGCATCTTTGATATTTTTCTGACAATGCATTCAGAGAGAATAACTACGCCATCCTTCTTAAGCATTGAGATCAGATTGTCTGCTGCCTGAAAAGGGTTTTGTACGTTAGTTAATACTTCCATGCAGATTATTGTGGCATAAAACTCGTTATGACTCTTAATAAAATCCGAACCTGATTCAGTAATATCTACAACGTGATCGACACCGTCACCCGCGGATATGTCAATGCCTGTGATGTCACTCAATCCGAGCTTTCTAAGACCATCAATAATATTCTCTTTGTCGTATTCATAATGTTTGGAACCTACAACAAGTATTGGATCGGAGATTCTGTCTTTATTTATTGTGAGGTAGCTTATCTGATTTCTTGTTGCCATAATAGGTCATTAAATTTTTGTGAGTGGATAAATTTTACATCCGGCCATTTCTTGTGAATGCCTTCAAATAGTTTTTTTAATTCTTCTAATGTCTTGTTTCTGTAATCCGACGCAAACCTGCCCGCAAAATTTACCCGGTGAAAATCTATGATTGCCGGAGATTTAATTTCAAACATTTTTTGAATTGTACTCAGACACTGCTCATGATTGAAATTATAGTCAGGATGAGGATCAAGCCTTGCATTCCTGACTGACCAGTAAAGTCCTTTACGCTTTTTAAAATAAGGTCTTAAAAAATTCTTCTCAGATGCAGGATTAAGCCGGTTTGAAGACTGAACAAGACCTATATTATTCGCTTTTAAAATATCTGTTAATGTAAAATCATAAATGTATGTCGGAGGAATGAAAGTCTTTGAATTAAACCCAAAAACCCTTTCAAATTCTTCTGCTGCCCTTTTAAAATATTTTCCAACATGATTTTTTCCTAATTCTCCCTGAAGAAACGACATGTTGCCTCTTACAGTTGATTTTGCAGTAAGAAATTTCCAGCTGAATAATTCATTCGCCTCCTCAGTTTTAAAATAATTTTTGAGATCTTCAATATTATAATGGCTAAAGCCATGTAGTTGAGGAAAAATATATTTCTCTTCAATACCCTTCTTATACAACTCCCTGACATCTTCATCCTTATTCGAAAACCCCTTGCTTATCGGAAGGAATTTTAATTCTTCTTTATTTGAATAATCAATATTATGAGTAATGAAATTGGCGGTAATTACAGGAGGCGACTCAAATTTATTTTTATAGCTTTCGAGCAAATCATACAGATAATTCAGATCCTCCTTTGTCTCAAGTGTATCATAGCTCCAGCGTGTAAGATTTTTTTTGCCGAATTTTTTTTCAATGAAACTAACACAATCCACATTCGGGGCTCTTTCAAGTCCCCAGTCATCACTCTCAATTATTATATATTTTTCATAAATTTTTTTTCTTAATAAGTGAGGAAGATATTTTATTACGTTAAATGGATTCAAGAATTAATTTGAAGTTTTCCTTTCACAACTTCAAGATACAACTTCGGAAGCTCCGACAATTCATTCTCTATTGAATAATTTTTCTCTATAAATTGTCTCTGAATTTCAATCCTCTTCTTCCTCTCATCTGCATCCATACTAAATGCTTTCAGTATCTTATTAGCAATTGAACCGGGATTTTCCGATTCAAATAACTGATCCTGAAAATCTCTGAACTGATCTCTTATTCCCGGCACATCACTCCCGTAGCTCAACACACCACTTGCCATTGCTTCCAAAACCGAAATAGGACCGCCCTCACCCGCTTTCATAGATGACAGGATGAACATATCCGCGATCGAAAAAAAATCCTTGATGTCACTTTGCTTTCCTGTAAACACAATCTTATTTCCTATATTCATTTCTTTCACTTTCTTCTTCAGCTCATTTGCATACTCATTCCTGTCCTCTCCCACAATCAGCAACTTTGCCTCAGGTAGATCTTCACTTGCCAGTTCAAATCCCCTGATAAGAAAATCTATTCCTTTGATTGGAATGATGTTTGCAACAGTTAGAATTACAGGTGCGGAAGTCGTCAAATTATATCTTGCAAGAATATCTTCATTTCTCTCAATATGCTCAAACTCCTTTAGATTTATTCCTATGGGTATCAACCTGCATTTATTAAGTCCTTTGAAAAAAATTTCAAGCATCTCTTCATTCTGAGGGATCACTGCATCCGCTAAAAACGTTCTCATCTTCCACGCGTTGCTTCCCCAGCTCATGTTCTTTTTTGTATAGATCCATTTGATCCCTGAAATTTTTGCTGCCAGTGCTTCCGAATAATCATCAGAATAATTGTATGAATGTATGATATCCGGTTTGATCTTTCTGAAAATTCCTGACAGCTTATAAATGTTACTAGCTCCCCTGATCCTTGGTTTTGTAGCAACAGTAAAATCCGTAATATAAATAGGAACATTCAGCTCCTTTGCGGATTTGAACAGGTCTCCTCTGTCATGCCTGCAGCAGATTGAGGGTTCAAAGATATTCTTATCAAGCCTTGATATCACATTGATCAATGCCTTGCCGCTTCCTGCAGTATTAAAATTCGGGATCGTAAATAATATCTTAACTTTGCCTTTTTTCAATCCGTTTGATTTATAATATATTTTATTAGCTTAGTGATAAGTAAAGTTTTTTATAGGACTCATCCACAATTTTTGTTGACCAGTTATTCACTGCTTTTTCCCGTGCTTTCAATCCAAGTGATCGGACCTTATTATCGTCTTCAAGAAGCATTAATAGTCTTGATCCCAATTCCTGATGACTTCCTTCCTCAAATACCAATCCATTGATGTCATTATCTATCTGTGCTTTTGAGATCTCAGGTATGTCAGAAGCTACCACACCCAGTCCGCATGACATTGCTTCAACTATTGATATGGGAAACCCTTCCTGCTTTGACGGCAGTACAAAAATATCAGAGCTTCTCATGTATTCATCGACATTCTCCACATTATTCTCTGTCATTATAACTTTTGTATCAATGTTTGCTTTGGTTATTTTTTCCTTTATGTCTGAAATATAATTTTGATCATACTTATATGTAGGTCCGGCTATAATTAATCTTGTGGAAGGAATTTTTTTCTCAATTGAAATGAATGCATCCACCAATAAGTGCACCCCTTTTCTTTTATTGATCCCACCTACAAACAAGATTATTTTACCTTCTTCCCAGATAGAGTTCTTACTTCGTAATTCTTTTTTGCTATTACTATCAGCCGGCGAAAATTTTTCTATGTCAACAGCGTATGGAATCTCTGCAACCTTTGACATTGGTATCTCTGACTTTTTGAATATATCTGTCATTACAATGGATTTGCTTACAAACCGGTCAGCCATTTTGTAAAACCTGTATCTTAAGAATTTTGGTTTGAAATAATCCTTCCAATCATAAAATTTTCCCAATGATAATGGATCATCATCACCGATTAGTGAAGTCTCTGTAATAACTTTCTTTCCTAAAATTTTGCCAATAAAAATTGAAACCCTGTTAAATGCAAATCCGGAATTGAAATTATGAATGTAATCATAATCATTACGATACTTCCACATCGGTTTTACTAATGCCCTAAAGCAATTCCATATATGTCCGAGTTGCTGAAAGTAAATTAACAATCCTTCGGCATCTTCCGGATTTTCATAAAACTGAACCGGATGAACAAAATCATAATTTACCTTGCTGTCTTGGTAAGCTCCGGTCCTGTCCCATCCTATCACTATCACTGTTGAATCCGGATCTTTGTTAAGTCTTTCTGCATACCGGAAAGCTGCGACCTCAGCACCTCCGTATGCCGGCGGCAATATCGCAGATACTATGCAAACTTTAAATTTTTTATTCTCTATGATAATGTTAATTCTTTTAAATTCACCAACTCATCAAAAAAATATTTTACAGGGTCTTCGGGGATTAGTGTCCTGATATGATCCTTCGCTTTCTCTCCTATTTCCTTCCACTCCGCTCTTCTCTCCCAAGCCCTGTCAAGCGCTTCATCCAGAAATTCGGGTGTCGCCGCTTTTGCAAGAAATCCATTTTCATTATCAGTTACGACTTCCGGATTTCCGCTTACATTTGTTACAATCGATGTTCTTCCGCACAGCATTGCTTCAACCAGTGCAAGAGGAAGTCCCTCATATCTTGAAGAAAGTATCAGTGCATGATTTTCCTTCCAGATGTCCATCGGATCTATGTGCCCGGCGATATTTACTTTTTCAAGCTTGAAATAATTTTTGAGCTTGGTTAATGAACCGGTATGTTCTCCTTTTCCATAAAGGTTTACCGTTAAATTTCTTTCTTTCCATTTTTTTTCACTCAATACCTGAAACATAATATCCTGACCTTTCGCAAAAAATTCATGCCTTGCTACATTTGCCAATTTAAAATTTCCGTTTGTTTCAGGATAAATTATATCGTTATCATATTTTACATTGAATGGATTAAATATAACTTTGGAATTAAGAATACTTTGTCCTATTTGAATCTCAGTTAATTTAATATTTGCTTTGCTAACAAAAAAATTCATCCGCGCTTTTGGTAAGGCAGATGATAATCTTTTATTTAAATTGTCAGCCGGCCACTTCGCTTCATTGGCTGCCTGTGCGATATTTACAAATTTTAAGTTATTGCCGATGCAAAATTCCATAAGATCAATGCCGCCTGTATTTCCTCCCTGATTTATGACTACAAGTTCAGGTCTGTAATCCAGAAGAAATTTATAACCGTCATTACTGTTGTCTTTCTGAAGCTTTGAAGGTACCAGTCTATTATAAAATTTTTTTAATGAAGATGAATCGGTGTTGAACAGCAGTTTAATATTTTTTCCTGTAAGTTTTGAAAGCACATCAGGCAGCTCTTTCCATCGTGGTACACTTGTCATAACTTCATAGCCTGAGTCTGCAAATTTCAATGCCGTATAGTACCATAGATATTCACTGCCGCCCCACGAGGATTTATTTGTTGATACAAAAGCTATTCTATTCAAATATCGTTTCTCGTTAACATTTTCATTTATTACCTGAATTCATTTTCAATCCTATACCGCAGTCTTTGTTTTAGACTTTCTGCTCCCGAATAATCTCATTACGGGCTTCAGTTTAAACTTGATTAACTTTGACTTAACTTTTAATGTCCTCGCATAATCCTTTTGTTTTTTATTCAGCCACTTGGTTTCAAGAACTGCTAAGCATTCATTCATCTCTTCGATCTTGTCGGCTGTCAGAAAATTCCGGGCATTTGAGAATACAAGATTGTTAATCACTTTTTTTGCCAGATCAATATTTTTCTCACTGAAATTAAATTTGAAATCGTACCCTTTTCCAATATCGCTGCCGTATATCTTTTTCAAAAGCGCGGCATGCCTTTCCATTCCTGTCTTCTGTGCAATTGAATAAAATATGCCTGCATATTCATTATTAAACTGAAACTGAAATGTCTTCGATTGCGCGTGAAACCTGAAATTTGTAAGATCCTTATCCAGAATTTTAATTTTGCTCTGACCGTATCTGAATAAATATTTTTTCCATATATCCTGATCCATTACAAACTGAAGTCTTTCATCAAGCTCACCCAGATCTTTAAAAATTTCCATCCTGAAAAATGTGGAAGGTTGATTTATAAGTATGAAAGCAATTGTTTCTTCAAGTGAATTTCGTAATTTGAAATTTATGATTTTTTCCTTTCGTGTCTCATCATTATCAAAGAATCTGTAATTACCGGCTACCATCTGTGTATCCTTGTTTCTAAAATTTTCCGCTACAAACTTAAAGCAGTCCTTATTATAATAATCATCACTGTTTAGCCAGTTAAATATTTCGCCTTCGCATTTCAGTAATCCTTTGTTGATCGCATGTGACTGTCCCCTATCCTCTTTGCTTTCCCAGTGTTTTATCCAGGGTTCGTATTTTCTTATGATCTCTGCTGTCTCATCTGTACTTCCCCCGTCAATTATTATGTATTCCAGATTCGGATAATTCTGCAGCAGCACTGATCTGATTGTCTGTTCGATGAATTTTCCCTGATTAAAACTTGGTGTAATTATGGAAAACTTTGGCAAATTTTTTAGATCCTTATAAATGGAAATATCTGTTTCCTCAGTCCAGGGCCAGCCTGACTTTCCTTTGGGGGGTTCAGGTAATTCTTTCAATAATTTTTTATTCCCCATCTTAAATGTAATAGTTATTTATTTCAGAAAACAAATTCTCAATTTTTAGTTCAGGATCAAGCTCATTGTCAAATAATTCACGGCAGCCGTGGACCTTCGTTTCGTAATTTTCCAGGATTTTATTCAATGCCTCCGGAAGATCAGCCATTGTATTTATTACTTCACCAAAATTATACTTCTCGTTAAGCTGTTTATAGATAGGATTGGAAGTTGTCACAGTTGGTTTTTCCAGCATCATGTAAGATGAGAATTTTCCCGAAGATAATCCTATTTCCTGCAGATTTTTTCCCGCAAATATATCAACACTATTTGGAAAATATGTTGCTATTCCAATATCACATTTCAAGAGAAACTTTGCATAGTCTTCAAAATTATAAAAGGCATAATCATGAAATGAGATCTGTTGTTTAGATTTTATCAGCTCGTCAATCTTTAATTTTATCTCGTTCTTATCATCAAGGCTGTGATGAGAATGCAGCAACAACCAGAATTTTTTGTTCCATTTTTCTTTAAATATATCGAGAAGATCGCTTACTCCGCTCCATCCCAGCAGCGTTCCGGAGTAAACTACAATAGTTTTGTCTTCCGGTATATTCTGACTTTCATGCAGATTCAAACTATTTTCATTGATCTTAAGTCTCTTTGGAGAAACCGGGATCCGCAAAAATTTTGTCTTTGGATTAAAATCATTAACCTCCCTCAGCAATTTTTCTCTTGCAGGATCCTGAATTATTACTGAGTCTACTTTCTGAGAATATTTTCTTTCAAGTACTTTCAGGATCTTCTTTTTTTGTATATAAAATTCATCTTCAAAAAAGATCTCAAACGATGCATATATTATCTTCAGATTTACCAGTCTCTGAATTCGTCCTGCAATTACCAGTCCCATAGGATCGACACATATCAGCGCCTTTACTCTATTCTCAATTTTCAGAAGCTTATAAAGTTCATAACATTGATTCATATTTTTTATCAGTGCATTAAGATCTTTTTTTGATTTGTAGAAGTTAAAAGGTAACGTATAAAAATCCATTTTCGCCTTAAGTTCCCTTGGAATGAAAAGCTGCTCGAATCCAAAAAAAAGAATTTTGTAATTCTCTTCAATCAATTTTTCAATGATTAATGTAAGCGTCGGATTACTGAACGTATCGATTTTCGGTGTTACAATAGCGATCGTTTTCATGTTTGGGGAGAATTTATCATAACTTTTTCGCTACGGCGAATGCTGACCAGGACCTGTCAGACAGCTCTTTGCCTGTCAGCCATTCCCTGCATATTTCTAATTTCATTCCTGCGCTTTTTAAAAACATTGATATCTCAGGAATAAAAAAATATCTCATGCTGTGAATCTCATTTATTGTTACGGACTGCTTTCTGTTTTTTGTTGTTACAATTATCTTATAATTTACATCCACGATGTTTTCATTTATCCTTATTCTCGGAACAGCATATCTCCTGACTGATACTTCCCTCTCTGAAAAATTTTTTATTCTTCTTTCCGGTCTGTCTGTCAGAACTCCCGGTCCATACCAGAAATCAAATATCAACACTCCGTTTTTTTTTAAATGTTTCCTTGCATTGATTAGCGTCTTTAAAACATCATCATTTGAATTCTGATAGCTCATTACATGGAATAAAGCAATTACTGCGTCGAACTTTCTATTCAATGAAATTTCTCTTATGTCACCTTGCAAAAATTTGAGCTTGCCCGCGCTTTGTCTTTTCAATAAGCTGTCGTTAGCATACTGCACCATTTCTTCTGAAAGATCTATGCCCGTCACATCAAAACCTTTATCCGCAAAAATGAAATCATGTTTGCCCGTTCCGCAGCCAAGATTCAGAATATTTTTACATTCAGGATTGAATTTATTAATCATCCTTTTAATGTAAGCTGCTTCTTTATTGTAATCCTTATCCTTATACAACAGATCATAATATTTAGCATACGCTCCAAAAACTTTCTTAGTCATTTATTTCCCGTTTAAGAATTTTGAATATTCAGTATCCTTAAAACATTTGTTAAGTTCATCATAGTTAATGATAATATCTTCAAGATTCTCCGGTATAAGCCTTCTGTATTCAGTGGTCACTGCATGGGACGGCAAGCCAAGATATTGGAAAACTTTGTTTGCAGTCTGCTGATGGAATGTGTTATCCGACAGATCTTTTTCATAAATCAATTTCAGATTTGGAATGTTACTTAAATTTTCTTCTTCTGTTCTCTCTACATTTTCACTGAACTTGATGCTGTCAAACAGTAATTGACAGTCAACTTCAATTTTTGGTCTTATTAAATTTTCACTGCTCTTAACATGATATATATTTTCCTTGGTTGTAAAGAGGTTCGAGATCTTATGACGTAAGTGATTCATCCGCTTAAGATGAATGAATTTCCAACCGTCTTCAGAAAGCTCTTCCAGAATTTTAGCATAGTCTTCATACTTATGTTCATTTTGTAACTGCGATATCTTAACTTTAAAACCATAAACTTTTTTATTGAACAAAGCGGCTCGCTTACTGCAGCTCTTTATATAAAGATGTGGAAATTTTACTTCCGAGTTTGAATATATAAAGTTGAATATCTCAACGTCACAAAAAATATCCGGATGGCAGTTGATCAGATCCGATAAGACTGTACTTCCGGTTCTTCCTCTTGTATAAATGACAAACTTTTTTGACGGACTGCCGCCCGTTAACAGCATGCTGTACTTGAACTTTTTCCTGAAATTCTTTCTGGCGGTATTTAATGTATCGCTTAACAATAAAATAAATTTTTTATTAATCTTTAAGCTGACCTCTTAAAACGGAGATAACTTTACTAACATCATCATCACTCATGGGAATATACAAAGGGATCATTATGCTGTTATCGGCTGAATCTTCTGACATAGGCAGCTTTGTATTTTTGTATTCACTTTTATAAGCAGTTTCCTTATGTGCATTCATTATACCTCTTCTTGTCGCAATTCCGGTATCCAGCATTTTTTGCATTAATTCATTGCGTGACAATGGAGCATTTTTCTTCAGATAAATACTGAATGACTGATAATTGGAAAAATAACCATCAGCTTCAAATGGTAATCTTATGCAGTCAATATCACTCAATTCTTCAAGGTATCGCTTCACTATCTTCCTGCGCTCGTCAATTATCCGGTCAAGCTTTTCCAGTTGCATTATTCCGATCGCACCCTGAATGTCTGTCATTCTGTAATTATATCCGACTTCAACGTGATCT
Organism: bacterium; assembly: GCA_034439935.1. Classification (GTDB taxonomy): domain Bacteria; phylum Bacteroidota; class Ignavibacteria; order Tepidaquicellales; family Tepidaquicellaceae; genus JAGPCH01. The sequence continues at coordinate 24,155 of JAWXBH010000106.1, read as the reverse complement.
TCAAAAATTAATTTTTCAGACTGGTGTCTCGCCCTGTTGTCAACTGACATTCCATGCTGGCGGAGAAGCTTCATTCGTTTGTAATAACTTTCATTGGAGGTGGTTATCATTCCTCCCTCTCCGGTTGTAATTACTTTTCTTGGATGAAATGAAAAGCATACGAGCTCTGAATGTGAGCCGATCTTTTTCCCTTTGTATGATGAACCGGCTGCACACGCGGCATCCTCAATTAATTTAACATTATGCTTTTCAGATATTTTTTTAAATGCATCAATGTCAGCGGGCATTCCGATCTGATGAACGATGAGAATTGCTTTAGTTTTATCAGTGATCAAAGTTTCAGCGTGTACGGGATCAATATTATATGTGACCGGATTAACCTCGGCAAACACAGGTTTTCCACCGGCATACTTTATGCTGTTCGATGATGCAATGTAGCTCATCGAAGGACATATAACTTCATCACCCGGCTGTATACCGGCGGCGATCATTGCAAGGTGTAGTGCTGTGGTACAATTGGATACTGCAACAGCATGATCAGCTCCGGTATATTCACAGAATTGTTTTTCAAACTCCTCTACTTTAGGACCTTGTGTCACCCAGCCCGAAAGTATTGTGTCGTAAGCGCTTTGTGCCTCGTCTTTAGTTAAGTATGGCTTTGCGATCGGTATCATTTATCTTTCAAATATTTTTATAGCAGAACTTAATTAGTATAATGTCACCGATAATGTTTTAATCTCCGCTGAAGGACATGAAACATTCCCTGTTTTACTATTTTCCCATTCCGAAATTAAGATGCTACCGTCACCGGTAAGTATTTCAATTCCTTCCGGTAAAATTTTTATTACTCTTCCGGGAATCCGTCCTGAATAGATCTTATCATCGTTATCACCAATCCTTGCTTTCCTTATAATGTATGTATCATCTCCATATCTGCAAAATGAACCGGTAAAAGGATAAGCAAGTGCTCTTATAAGATTAAATATTTCTCTTGTTGATTTGTTCCAGTCTATCAATCCATCATCAGGAATTCTCTTGCAAGCGTATGTTGCCTTTGTTTCATCCTGCTCAACTAATCTCAATTCACCCTTTTCAATATTTTCCAATACATTAAAAAAATGTTCAATAGTAATATTAATTAATTTATCATCCAGTTCACTTGCGTATTCATTCAGATCAATTTCAACTTTTGCCTGCGAAATAATTTTTCCGCTATCAACTTCACCTTCTGTTATCTGAAATAAAGTAACACCGGTCTCTTTTTCGTCATTAATAATTACCCATTGTAGCGGAGCAAAGCCTCGATAGTTTGGAAGCAGCGACTGATGCGCTGCAATAATGCCATACTTTATCCTGCTCGTGATCCGGGTATCAATCAATGTTCTCCAGCCGTACAGGATTATCACGTCCACGTTTGAATCTTTAATTAAATCATAATCTGATTTCCCTAATTTATTTTTTATAAAATTTGGAATTTTTTTTTGGTTAAGCATATCAGAGATCTTTTCATGATATTTAACATTCTCGTGATCATCCTCTTTTAAGATGATCGCGAATTCAGGAAGGAGCTCTTTATCAAAAAGTGCGTTGATCAGTTTGTACCCTCTCTTCGTTCCCCCGATAAATCCAAATTTCACCATTGCTTACTGAAAACTGTTTTTAATAATTACTTCCCTGCCTTTGTTTTTTATGGATTCCTGTGAGGCTTCCAGAATTTTGATTACTTCCAGTCCTGAAACATGATCAGAAAGAGGCGTAGTGCCGTTTCTTACAGCAGAAACAAAATCATTCGCCATTAATGCAAGAGCTTCTCTCATGTCAAGTTTTGGAGTATATATGTCACCCGTTCTGTAATCCACCAGAATTCTTTTTTTATCTTCATCGGTCTTATACTCATATCCTGTATCATAAACTTTAATTTTTTCGGTGGGCTCAACATCATTGAACACTATCATTTTTTGTTCACCTCCAATTAACATCATCCTTATTTTTACAGGCGATGTCCACGAACAACTGAAGTGAGCAATAAATCCTGATTCATAATTTACAGTTATGTAAGCAATGTTCTCGATCCCGTTATGAGTATGTGAAACACCTGTCGCCTGAACACTGTATGGTCTTTCTTCTATCAGATAATTCAGAATGGAGATGTCATGAGGTGCAAGATCCCATAAAACATTTATGTCCGGCTGAAATAATCCCAGGTTAATTCGTGTCGAATCAAAATACTTTACTTTTCCGATATCCCCGTTCATTATGAGAGACTTCATTTTCATCACCGATCCTGTATATAAAAAAGTATGATCTACCATTAAAACTTTTTTCTTCCTTTGCGCGATCTCAATTAATTCTTCGGCTTGCTTTGTACTTGATGTCATAGGTTTCTCGATCAATACATGCTTATTCATTTCAAGACTTCTTTTTGCAAGCTCATAATGAGTAAATACCGGAGTAGCAATTACTACTGCATCTATTTCCGGATCATTTAATAATTCATCCGCTGTATCCGAAAATATGGCTGCCGGACAAAGTTTATCCAAAGCCTCTTTTCGCTCAGGTCTTGAATCAACAACCATCTTTAATTCAGTGTCCTTTAAATTTGCAAAGTTTCTGACAAGATTTACTCCCCAGTATCCCAGACCTATTATTCCGATTTTCAAAATTGTAATTTTTTTTGATTGGTTCAAACTAACTGTTGTAAAACTTTTGCAGTATATTCGATTTGATTGTCTGTTAATGCTAAACCGCTTGGAATGTAAAAACCATTCGTTGATATTTTTTCTGCTTCCGGATAAGATTCATTCTTAAAAAATCCCGCTTTCTTAAAAACAGGCTGAAGATGCATTGGATAAAAGAAAGGTCTGGTGCCGATATTTTTTTCGGCAAGAATTTTCATGGCTACTTCAGCATCAAAGGGTACACTATTTTTCAGAACTAAACCATAAACCCAGTAAATGTTTTTTGAGTAATCTGTTTGCTCTATCGGAATAATAAAATTGGGATTATCCTTTAACAATTCATTATATGCTGATCCGATCTTTCGTTTCTTTATGATAAATTCATCCAGCCGTTCAAGCTGCGCTACTCCCACGGCTGCCTGAAGGTTTGTCATCCTGAAATTGAATCCTAATTCATCATGAACAAATCTTTTTTCCGGCTTAAAACATAAATTCCTTAACGACCGGCATCTTTCTGCAATTTCCTCATCATCTGTCAGGATCATTCCTCCTTCTCCTGTGGTTATGTGCTTATTCGGATAAAAGCTGAATGTGCTGACTTCTCCGAAACTTCCGCATTGCCTGCCCCTGTATGTCTGACCGATCAACTCTGCAGCATCTTCAATGATCTTCAGATTAAATTCTTTGGCAATTTCGAGCACAGGGTCCATGTCTACAGGCAAACCGTATATATGAACAACCAAAATTGCCTTCGTCTTAGCCGTAATTTTTTCTCTGATAAGTTCTGCACTCATATTCCAGGTACTATCACAATCCACAAGAACCGGAATTGCTCCTGCTCTTACAACCGCCGATGCACAGGAGATAATAGTAAATGTAGGCAATATAACCTCATCTCCTTTTTCTATGCCTGATGCGATGACAGCCGCTTCTAATGCTGCCGTACCGTTGCATACTGCAATGCCGTACTTTCGTCCTGTTCGTTTTGCAAATTTTTCTTCAAGCTCCTTTACAAAAGGTCCTTCAGATGATATCCATCCTGTATCTATGCAATGCATCAAATACTTTTTTTCATTGCCGTCCAGTAAAGGTTCGTTTACAGGTATAAAATCCATTCTACTTTAAAATGACTTTGCTTTTATCCACTCCGCTAAATCTCGTTTTGTCACTGTCACCCGCATACGGTCCCTGTTTGACCTCGATCATTTCCACTTCCTCCAGCACTTCAAATCCATGTCCCCCTGTCGCCAGCAAAATTACATCTCCTTCATTCAAGACCCTGCTGTCAAGATAATTCTGTTCATCATCATAAAAATCAACACGCAGCTTTCCTTTCTTGATCATTAATACTTCCTGAGTATACTGAACTTCTCTTGAGACAGGATTGTGGACATGCGGGTCAATTGTTTTTCCAACCGGGTGATGCATATATGCAAGCTGTTGTGAAAGATCATTTGAAGTAAAAAAATGAATGCCGTCTTTCTTAAATTCACTGCCGATAATAATTGCAAGCAGTTTTCCGTTGTTCTCTATTGTCTCTACCATTTACAAAATAAGTTTAACGATTTCAGAACTTCCTGTGCAAACTTGGAACACGCCGCCTGCTACAACTGTACTTAATATTTTACCCGATTGCGGAAATTTTTTTGAGTAACCTTCTTTGAGTTGAACGTCCAGCTCTTCCATCAGTTTGTCGTAAGTAAAATTTTTGAGCACATACTTTTGTCCTGCCTTCGCGATCTCCTCACGTTCTTTTTCATTCTTAAGATAATAATTAATCTTCTCAAGACAATCCTGCTCGTTTTTAAAAGTAACAAAAATATTATCCGGATACTCATGTTTTAAATTTTCTGCCTCTCTTGTAAGCAGCAGTGAACCAACACCCATCACTTCAAACATTCTCTGATTTACTCCCTGACCATCTGCGATCTCACCATAATCATTGAAAACTATTTTTGAATCTTTATATATCTGAAGCATTTCCAGACCAATTGTAAGTCCCTGCCATGTTGAATTAACAGGATGATCAGCCGGATATTTATCTCCCTTATAGCCCCACCATTTAAAATTAACTTTATCAGCTATGAATTCAATTGCCTTTGTTCTCTTAGACCAGAACTTACTCCCAACTCCACCGACAAAAGTTACATCATATTTCTTCTCTCCTTCTTTCATTTCACCTAAAATTCTTTCATCAAATCCATTGTGATTTATATAGGAAGATACTCCATTCAATTTAAAGAAATTTTTATAAGCATCAGTAGATGTCAGTATTATATCCCAGTCAGTGGGTGACCAAAGTTTGGGGATGGGCGCTGCCAGTCTTGAAACAATTAAAGCTTTATTACTGAAATTTTTCCAGAAGTCGCTTCTGATTCCCACCTTTTCTCTGACAAGAATAACATCCGGTTTGTACTTAGCTATGTAGTCGATTATTACCTCCAGGTTCCAGCGGTTTTTAATTGGTCTTATTTTATCTTTGAGCTTTGACTTGTATAACAGAAAGCTTTTTTTGTTTCCATACAATTCGTCCGCAATCTTATCGATATAATAATCATTCACAAAAAATTCTTCTGCTTCCCATCCGAGATTTCTTAAATTATATGTATAGAAATCCGAAAAATTTCCTCGTGTAGAAATTATCCAGTCACGAACTTCCTTACTCTTCATATTTCTAAACTGTTCGTAATTCCTCTTGATCTCATCTATTAGGTAGTTCTGTGGATTAATAGTGTCAAACTTTAAAAGCTTTAAGCTCATTTTTGTTTTTTTAAAATTTCATTTTTTGCTTCATCATATAATTCAATCCAGTCCTTCACTAAATTTTTTTCCGAAAAAAATTTCCTTATTATTCTATTGTTATCCTTGGTTCTGTCTTTTTCAGATTCAAAGTTCCCAAGTATATCCGGTATCTTTTCAGTCAGATCTTCTAACTTCTCTATCTCATGATAATGAACACCAAGTCTCCTGAGCTTACCATACGGAAGCCATGCCCCGTTTATGACTATATTTCCTGCTGTCAGTGATTCTATTAATGATGCATTCATCATATCAGAATCACGGAGATTCAATTTGATTTCACTTGCGATCGTGAATTTCGTAAGGTCTTCACCTATTATATATTCTGTCAGTACCGTAGTTCCGATATCAGATTGTTCTGCGATACTAATGACCTCGTCCAAATAGTCCGTTGATTCAAACTGTAATCCGTAGGTCATAGGAATTACAATGTGCATCTTTTTCTTTGTATCATTGTCCAAACGGTTTAAAATTTTTAATATTTCAACATGCTTTTGCTTTGATGACGCACTGTATCCTATAGTTAAAATTTTTTTTTCCTGCGGTATTCCATACTTCTTTTTAAAATCGCTTATCGTGTCATAATTTCTGCATGAATCTATCATATCAAATTTAGCTTCACTCAATATGAAATACGCTGTCCTGACTTTTGGCATAAACTTTCCCCCGAACTTAGAAGCAAATACATACTGCATTTCACTGGTGTTAATTGTGATGAGATCTGCTTTTTCAAATGCTTCAATTTGCTTCCTGTAGTTTTCTAACCCGGTAGTTTGAAACAGGTCAGAACCCCAAAATGTCAAGATGCTGACCTTAATCCTGTCAACATATTTTAACGGAGTCAGGAATTCAGGAGCAACATACTGAAAATGGAACACATCATATCCTTCAAACACACTCTTCATTAGCCGCGAATAGATTTTCTCCTCTGCCTCTGAGCTTAAATAATTACTCAATGCTTTTAAGCGTAATCTAAATAAGTAGTTAAAAAATATTTTCCTTCTTTGATTTTCTTTTAGTATTGAAATGAGTTCTAAACCTCTGTCCTTTCCTGTTAACCTTGTGTCACTTTTTTTTGGAAGCGATATGGTATCATTGAAAATTTTCTTTTCAGTATCAGTGATCTCATTGCCATCCGGTTTCATAAGGTCTGCTGCTGTAATGCTCACATCAGCGGAGTTTTCTTTAATGGCTCGTGCAAGATGTGAAACTGTGTAATAGCTGCAATGTCCTAAGAAAAGTACTTTTAACAAGTCAAATTATTTTTACTGAATTGCATTCCTCTTTTTTAAAATCTCTTCTGCCCGGTTAAATTCCTTCCAGTCGCCAACATTGATCCGCGACATTTCACTTACAGTAAATACTCCCGCTCTTCCTTTTCTCTGTTTAATACTTTCGATTAATCCGTCTGCACCCGCTACTAAAAAATTTTTACCTGCCAAAATTAGCTCTTAGTATGTATAAAATTATTTATAAAACTCGCCGTCCATTATTCCAAAATTACCTACTCTGTTGATCTTACCTGTTTTCCAAAAATCTCCCTGCAGCACAGGTACCTGAATTACATTTTCAATTGAATCAAGAACGTCATTTGTCTGTGTTGTGTTCAGGCTCGCGAATAATTTTATAAAATAATTATCTGATCTTAACAGCAGTCTGGGAATTTTAAGATAGATCGTTCCCTGTTTCTCCGGGTTCTCAAACTTTACTCCCATTTCATCAGTAACAAACATCGCTTTTGTATCTCCGTAAACATCCATAAATGCAATTGAAATTATTAAATTACCCTTTAAACTTTCTTCGCATTCGTAATTCATTTCAATTGAAACTTCTTCACCTGATATTAACTGCGAAATTTCTTTATTGCTCTTATCCTTAAGTCGTATTCCCATAAACTTGAATTTGTTGTTACCTGCCCTGTCTGTCCTTTTTTCTAAGATTATTTTCTCAACTGATTCGTCAACAGAAAGATATTTACTGATTGAACTTTCAATGTCTCCCTGAAATACCACCTTACCGTGCTGGAGAATTAATCCTCTTGTACACAGATTCTTTACAGCCGCCATGTTATGACTGACAAACAATACCGTTCTTCCTTCCTTTACGGAGACATCCTGCATCTTTCCGATACACTTTTTTTGAAACTCAGCATCACCTACTGCCAGCACTTCATCGACTATAAGTATATCCGGCTCAAGATAAGCTGCAACGGAAAATGCGAGTCTCACATACATCCCGGATGAGTACCTCTTGACGGGTGTATCAATATATTTTCCAATACCTGAAAAGTCTACTATCTCGTCAAATTTCTTTTTTATCTCTGACTTCGTCATTCCAAGTATTGAACCATTCAAGTAAATATTCTCACTGCCTGTAAGCTCCTGATGAAATCCTGTTCCGACCTCAAGTAAACTAGCCACCCTGCCTTTGATCTTTATGCTTCCGGTGGATGGTGTTGTAACTCTCGATAAGATTTTCAGCAACGTTGATTTACCCGCGCCGTTCTTTCCTATGATCGCCAAAACTTCTCCTTTATTTACTTCAAAGGAAATATCCTTAAGAGCCCAGACAAACTGACCATCGGTTTTTTTCATCCGGTCATTGACTTCACCAATCTTGAAATCCGGATTCTCTTTTTTCAGTATTCTGGAAATTAGCCTGTTAAAATCCTGTGCTATTGTTTTGGTAGAAATTATCCCCAGCCTGTAAAGCTTGGAAACATTATCCACATTTATGACTACACTCATCTGTATTTAATAAAATTTTCTTTTGAAGTCCGGGTTAACATTCTCTTCTCTGCAAGTTCTTCCTTTCCATTTAATTCATTTTTGTAATTAAGCATTTTTTCTGCTGCATCAATAACAACACTCATCTTGCGTCGCTTAATATTTTATCGTCCATATAATATTTTATTACACTCCTCAAACTATCTTCAAGAGGAATTTCATTGCACCAGTTCAACTCTCGTTTTATTTTTTCATTTGATCCGATTATAACAGGATTATCTTTTGGTCTTCTTAATTTCTTATCTTCCTTTATCATAATATTTACCTCAAGTATTTCACACATCATCTGAATAATATTATGAAGAGAGATCCCATAACCGCTGCATATATTGTATATCTCACCTTTCTTTCCGCGCAAAAATAAAAGATGATATGCATGCACTACATCTCTCACATCCACAAAATCACGGACAATGTTTACATCACCTGCAACAACAAACTCTCCAAGCTTATTCATCTTGATTTCCACAAGCTGTTTTGCAAATGATGAAACGGCATAATTATCCTTTTGTCCGGGTCCGATATGATTGAATGAACGCGTCATCATAATATCAAGTCCATAAACATCTGAATACAGTTTCGCGATCATCTCCTGAGAGAATCTTGCAATACCAAATGGACTCGATGGGTTTAGTTTCTGATTTTCAGTAAGTGGAAGATCCGTAACATTGACCGCTCCGTATTCCTCCGAAGAACCCACGGATATTATTCTGCAGTTAACACCCGCCATTCTGATCCCTTCAAGCAAATTCACAAAAATATTTACATTATTCTGAAAACTTGAATTTGGACTTTTCCAGCTTCCGGCAACACTGCTGTATGATGCAAGATGAAGTATGTAATCAGGTTTGAAATCATAGATCATTTTGCCAATTCTGTCCTTATCTCTGAGATCTGATTTTTCAAATTTAATATTCAGACATTCAAAACATTTGGTCTCAAAGGAAGGATTGTGAACATCTACTCCCAGTACGCATGTCTGAATTTTATTTTCATTGAGATACTCAATAAAATTCTTGCTTACAAATCCCGAAAATCCTGTTATAATATATCGATGCATACCCTTTTAACTTTTTCTCTTAACCTTGAGTAGATTTTTTTCTGAAAGTCGCTCCGCTGCCTCTGCTATCAGCTCAAACTTTACTTTACTTTTATCAGCTATATCGATCAAATCATTCTTACCGTCGGACATATTTAAAACCCACATCATTGCATTCACAAAACCTGTTGTATCCTTTTGTGAACCTATCGTAGGATACAAACCTCGTTTCCCAAGCTGCGGCTCGCAATCAGGAAGGGTGTTCACATATATCAGATTTTTTTCAATCACATTAATAACAGACATATACTTCTCAACTGATTTTTGCATCGCATCAAAGGAAATGAAATTCTTATTATCCGCTGAAGTATGATACTCTTTGTATTTACCATATCTCGTTCTCATCAGAGAACCAACCGGAAGATTAAACCCCGGTGAACAATATTGTCTTTCATCACTGCCTGTGGGAAAAAAATCTTCGAGATTAAATTTTTCACCACTTTGATTTAAGACCAGCATAGCTGCCCTGTCTGCAATTGTATTTCCATCGCGGCTTTTTTTATAACTAAAATTGCCCTTATCACCAATACAGGTGATTACATAACCCGCCGCAAGTTTTTTCTTCAGTTCATTCCCGTGTCTTGATAAATAATAAATTGCCCCGATGGTTTCCGGAAGAAAAAGAAATCTGTATGTATAGCGTCTGTTTTTTTCCTCTTTTAAAATTTTATAAATAAAAGACGTAACCAATGGACCTGACAATTCATTATTTGCCATTGAAGGGTGACAGATATAAGTCGAAAGCAGAATTTCCTTCGAGGACTTACCTTTTAAAACCGCTTCACCGTATGTCATAAAACCCTTCTCATTCAGTTCTGAATCTATCTTTACTTTGTACTTTTCATTCTTAAGCTTGTTAAGCTGATTGTGACTTAAGCAGAATCCCCACCTTTTCTTATAATAAGATGTTAAATACGGTATCAGATCCGGCTGTTCCGGTAATGAATACAAATTCTCCTTCAGATCTTTGAGACTTAAAGTGCCGCTGAATTTTTCAGAATAACCGAGCAGATGCAAATTATTTTTTTTAAAGTCAGCAATTATTTTGTCGCTGCTGTCTTTGATCCACGCTTCCTTTACATTCCATTCCGGAGGAACTGTCCAGTCAAAACATTTTGTACCCGAACGCACTTCATTAATTTTAAGATCGACTATCTCTGATAATATCTTAAAGGATTCACGGTTACCGTTCCCTGTCAGGCTTCTGTTAATATGCCAAAGTCTGTCAAAATATTTTTCTATCTGCTTCTTCAATTCACTTCCCGATTTTGTACAACATGCCTAATGACTTTCCTTCCCTGATTATTTGAACAGTCTCATCGTAAACAGTCCTTGCTTTAATAACATGAAGACAGCTTCCTTCACCCGGACGGTATCCTTTATATAAACCTTTTGACCAAAGATATTCTTCCATTGGCTGCACGTCAGTCTCCACTTTCATTTCAAGATTTCTTGCATAGAGATTAAATTCCCTATGGCTTTCATTTCCATTGATGTCAATGTATTCTCCTTTGAAAATTTTATCATGCCGGTTAACAGCTTTTTCCATTTCTTCAACGTGATGATAAAATGTCATGCAATATTCACCTGCAACATCAAGAGCCGCTATCTTTCCATCCAGCTCCAGCAGCTTTGCAAAAGGCGAATCATCTCCAAACGCGCTGTAATTATTAAGATCTGTAAACTTATCTTTGTAATATCCGGTAACTGCAAATGAAAACAACGGATGTCCTGTTCTGACAAAATCAGAATGAAGCCGCGCAGTTTCCGTCAACACACCGGTTTCTGAGCGCGAATTTCTGATATCAAAAGTTTTTCCTTTTGTGAAATCAAAATTATAAGTCGGGAAGATCAGAGTTCCGTTAGTCCCGGCAGCTTCAATAAATGATTCCAGAATATCTATTGGCGTGATTTCAATTCCCTGCTCCCTGTAAGATCTTAAAAATTTCGAGAGGGAGCTGTGTATCAAAACAGTGTCGCCTTTGTCAATCCCGCTTTCATTCCAGGACCTGGATAAATTTTTTATCAGCTCAGCTTTGCCTTTTACTTCAATCACAGATTCAGAATTTCAATGATTTTTTCTGCCGCTTTATCAGCAGCTCTTCCTGGATTATAAATTAATTGCTTCGCAAATTCCTTTCTCTTATCTGAATTTTTATACGGATTCTCCAAAGTATTTATTATCATCTCGGATAATTCCTTTAGCTCAAAAACAACATCTCCTGTGTGCCGTCCTGCATTCGCTTTGGGATCATTCCTTACGAAGTCTGCGGTGGTATTACCAAATCCTGCATAAGTTTTTTGTAATGTTTTTTCATAAAACTCCGGGCAGTCTACATATATGACCGGCTTGTCCAACGCAATAAATTCCAGCGCAACACTGCTTACATCAGTGATCAATACATCGCTTGCCGACAATATCGGATCGATATTATTTGTAGGTATGTGTCTGAAATTTTTATGTGATTCAAACTTTGACAGCTTTTCAATCCAGTTTATTCCTCCGGTATAGAATGAATAGTTAGGACCGTTCTCAGGGCAATAACTTATCGGATGAAGCTTTACTATCACATTTATATTTTCAACTTTCAAAATATTCTCTATCACTTCCTCACCGGAATTCCTTAGTGACAGACCTTCATCCCACGAAGGTGCATACAAAACGGTTTTGAGAAGCGGATCCAGATCCAGATCCTTCAGGATTTTTACCCTGTCAAATTTTCCGTTTAACAGATCATCCGATTTTGCATACCCAATATCGTACAACTGAATATCGTCTTCATTAAGATTGTATTGTGAAATTGTGTTTTCAGTTTGCTCGCGGTGAAGAGGGCTTGTCAAAAAATGAACATCAAAGTTCTTGAAATCACTTTTCTGATATGCCTGATATTTTACAGGTTGATTATGGTTTATGTGGATCCTCACAGAGGAAGAATTTCCCACTCCGTAAATATGTGGAGATAAAAATATATTTGCTAAGTTAAGCTGCCTGCTGATGTCAACACTAAAATGTTTCTTCAAAGGAATTCCGAATACTTCCAGCGATTTATCTCCGGGATAATGTGTAGCTATGTAATAAGAAATTAAATTTGTCTTTTCGGTCAAAGATTTAAAAATGGGGAGGATGTAAGGTATGAAAGTTGTCTCTTCAATATCCAGTATAATAATTTTTTTCTTTTTCAGTTTATCCAAAGTCATTTTAGACTTTATATCTAAAATTTTTATTTTGGAATTTTTTTTAGAACTCACCTATAAAATGTTATTTAAAATTTGTCTTAAACTCGCCGGTGTGACAATTCTCGGATTATTATTCAGTCTTTCGGTATTAACATTTTCCGCTATTATATTTACTGATTCACCTGCAATGCCTATTTCAGACAAACGCGTTTTCAGATTAATACTAATTATAAGCTCTGTTATCTTCCTCTTTCCATCAGCAATGTTTTTGCATTCAAGAAGATGCAGTAGTTCATCAAAAGTACTTTTTACATCATCCGGATTTCTACCGCCCGTCACATCATTTTCGGTTACATTAAAATTGTACTCTAAAAATTCTGCTAAAGTTATGCAAACTGCCTGACCGTGCGGGATCCCAAAATATGATGTCATTGAGTAAGAAATTGCATGCGGTGCCGTGGTCTTTGTAATGTTAATTGCTTTACCTGCCAGATGGGCGGCTTCTGACATACGGGATCTGTTTGCACCGTCAGGATCATTTACTGCACCGGTTAAATTATTTAGTATAAGTCTGATCGATTCGGATGCGTATTTTTTGGAATCAGAGGTTGCGTTCACGTTCCAGTATGATTCAATTGCCTGGCTGAACGCATCGATTCCCGAAGTAGCCGTAACATTTGAAGGCAGCCTGTATGTTAATGTCGGATCAATAATCGAAACATCGGGGAGGATCTTATCATGAGCAAGAGAATGTTTTTCTTTGCCAATATAAACGACCGCAAAATGTGTAGCTTCACTGCCGGCACCTGAAGTAGATGGCACCGCGATCAATCGCTTACCTTTATTTATAATTTTACTATTGTCTTTAATAATGGATTCAATGCCGGATGGCTGACTTGCAAGTATATTTACAGACTTAGCCATATCAATTACACTTCCTCCGCCAACTGTTATTACCGTATCGCACGATGAGCTGTTAAAAATATCTATACCTTTTTTGATGTCTTCAATCTTTGGATTTTCAGAGAAGTCACTGAATTGAAAAACGGATGAGTCTTTCAGTATTTCACTCACTATTTTTTCAGCTCCCGATGATCCGTAAGATTTTTTTCCCGTTACCAAAAAAATCCTTTCTGAATTCATTGCATTCAGAACATCTCTTAAATTCGCTATGCATCCATCACCGAAGTATTCATGCTGATTCACTGTGTCTCTTGATTAAGATAGTTCATAAAGCTTAATTTGTTCTCTTCAGGCGAACTCGTTGGTCTTCCAAGATCTTCTCTCGCACCTTTATTGACTCTGATCTCAAGCAGTGTCGGTCCTTTAGTATTCTTCATATCACTCAGCTTCTCAACGATCCCAACGGTTGTTTCAGCGCTAAATACTTTTTTGTATCCGCATGCACGTGCAATTTCCGTAAACTCAATTCCAAATCCTACAGTCGGCTGTCCGCCTACCGAATCGTGAGCACCGTTGTTGATAATAATGTGTTTTATATTTTCACAATCCGAGGACCCGATAATTGCCATTGAACCCATATGCATGATCACCGCTCCATCCCCGTCAAGTATGTAAACTTTTTTGTTTTTATTATGGAGCGCAATTCCTAATGCGATCTCAGAGCAATGACCCATGGACCCGACCGTTAGAAAATCCTTTTCATGTCCCTGTTTCTTACTCTTTCTGTATTCAAAAACTTCCCTTGATGTTTTCCCTGTTGTCGACACTATCACTGCATCACTTTCAATATTATCGATGATCAGTTTCACTGCATCTTCCCTCATCAACTCATAAGCTGACGTAGTGTCATTTTTAAGCGTATACTTCTCAAATGTTCCTTCTGAGATAACCAATGCGTGAGCGGATTTTTTTTCTTTCAGTTCATCACAAATATTTTTAATGATTGTCTCAATATCACCGGTATCTTTATTGATCAATGTATAAGGGATCTCCATTGCCTCGAGCATCTTCAGCATTACTCTTCCCTGTTTAATATGCTGCGGTTCATCCTTTTTTCCGGGCTCACCTCTCCATCCTATCATCATTAGAATGGGTATGCTGTAAACTTCTTTATCAGCAAGTGACAGAAGCGGATTGACAGCGTTTCCAAGTCCTGAATTTTGCATATACACCATAGCCGGTTTGCCTGTTGTTAAATAAGAGCCCGTTGCAAGAGCGATTGCTCCTCCTTCACTTGAATTGATTATGTGATCTTCCTTCGAAACATTATCACTCACATATCCGCAAAACTCTTTTAACAAAGAATCCGGAACACCTGTGAAAAAATTTATGCCATTGCTGAGTAAAAGCTCAAAAAAGTATTTGGGATCTATCAATTACTTACCACCGGGAATTAAAGTTAAGATTTCATTTATCTGCATCATGTTCTTATCTGCTTCGTATGATCTTTCATTCTGTAATATTGATGTTGCCGTTTCTATCATGGCAGGATATGCACTCCGCAATAGCTGGTTCGCATAGATTACAATGTTGACTCCGGCATCTGCAAGCTCCTTCTCATAAATCACATTGTATGTCGAAGGTACTGCAACAAGTGGAACCTTCTTTTCAAACATTTTATAACCTCTGCAAAATTCCAGTATCTCATCAGGGCTCTTCTCCTTACTGTGTATCATAATTCCATCTGCACCGGCTTCGATGTATGCTTTTGCTCTCTTAAGCGCATCCTCAACACCAATCCCCAATATCAGACTTTCAATTCTTGCAACTATCATAAAGTCATCAGTGATCTGCGATTTCTTTCCTGTTGAAATTTTATGACAAAAGTTTTCAATTGTATCCTGCATCTGATCAACATCTGTCCCGAATAAGGAATTTTTTTTCAATCCCACCTTATCTTCAATTATTACTGCGGAGACACCAAGTCTCTCGAGTGTCTTCACAGTAAAAACAAAATGCTCGACTCTGCCTCCGGTATCACCGTCATATACGATCGGTTTTGTTGTCACTTCAACTATATCATTGAGCGTCTGCATCCGCGCAGTGACATCTACAGCCTCAATATCCGGTTTACCTTTTGCTGTTGAATCCGTCAGACTGCTCAGCCACATTCCGTCAAATTCCCTCGGACCATTATCTTTCGTCGTCTGCAAATTCTCAACGATCAATCCCGTAAGACCGTTGTGTGCTTCAAGCAGTCTTACAATTTTTTTGGCTGAGATCAACCTTTTCAGTTTTTTCATCCTTATGTCCGGAGTAGTGCCGATCTCTTTTAAAGTTTTATTCAGTTGAGTTGATGATATGCCCTTTGTGTATTCCACTTCAACAAGCTTTCCGTTCCACTCCGATAGCGTCTCAATTACTCTGTCTCGTGTTTGCTTCTGTACTCCCGTCTTCCAGTCATCACCGTGAACAACAAAGTCCGGCTTATATTTTTTCAAATTCGGAACATAGTCTAAAGTCTCCTGAGCTACTACTTCTTCTACACCCTTAATACTTTCAATGATCATTTTTCTTTGCTCATAGTCTAATGCCGGAAGTCTCTTATAACTGGCAATAGCTTCGTCAGTCAGTAATCCAACAGTTACCTGTCCGAGCTTCTTCGCTTCGTTAATGATATTCAAATGTCCCGGATGTATAAGATCAGCGCTCATACCTACATAAACTTTTTTCATACTACAAATGCCCTTTCGGTTTTTTTCTTTACTAGCCAGTCTTCTTTTGTTATTGCTTCCCGGAATTTTTTATCGAAAAAAATATTTAGTGTGTAATTTATTTGTGCTTTGTAGAAAGCTCTTCTGAATGAAGAGTAATATTCGTTTTTTCTGTCACGCTTTAACTTGAATTTAAAATTCTTATATGACCATATCATTGTCTGCTTGACTGAATAAAGCATGTTCCTCAATAGGGCTTTATTTCCCTTCTTGTCAACTGCGAAAATGTTATAAGGTATGCATATTCCATTGTTCATAAATCTTCTCTTAATGTCATCTTTGGTTGCATTTTTTTTCGCTACCTGATAATGTTCCATTACAGCAAAAGGAGTCCATCCGATCAGACAATTATTTTTTTTAAGCTTTAGCCAGAGCCCTGTCTCACCGTCACCAACCAGCCATTCACCTATCATTTCAGGATTGAAGCCGCCAACATCAATAAGCTTATCTTTTTTTATGCTGAGGTTCCCGGCATTCATATACATCCCGACCTCGAATTTTATTTCGTCACCGTAATTTAATTTCCCCAGATAATTTTCATATTCATGTATCCATTCCGGCGGAGTTTCATCCCACTTTATATTTATCTTGCCGGCAACTCCAACAACTTCATCCGACATCTTAAATAATTTTATTATTTCATTCAGCCAGTCTGCGGAAAGTATCGCATCATCATCAGTAAAGCACAATATCTCATTCTCCGCAGCGAGTATCCCTATCTGTCTCGCATATACCTGTCCCGGTCTTGGAATAAAATAATACTTAATGTTAACATCGGGATAATTACTGATATAGTTCTCAATTACTTCTTCTGTATTATCTGTTGAATTATTGTTTATAATTATGATTTCAAAATCTTCCTTTGGAAAGTTTTGCTTTATCAGCGAATCCATGCACATCGGAATAATTTTTCCGCGGTTGAATGTCGTTATAATTACAGATGCTTTCATTGAATGGTACTATAGTAAGTTTAGAAAATTCCGCCGTTTATATCGAGTGATGTTCCTGTAAGATAGTCCGAATTAACTATGAATTTTACTGCGTTCATAATATTCTTTGGATCACCAAATTTTCCCGAAGGAATTTTTTGCCTTACGATCTTTTGATATTCTTCACTGACCTCCGAGATCATTCCAATATCAAAGTATCCGAGATTGAGATTATTTATTGTAACTCCTTTGCCGGCATTTTCAACAGCTATACTTCTTGTCATCCCCCACAAGCCTGACTTGGACGCTGCATAAGCGCTTGTTCCGGGAATACCTGTTTCGGCGACAACTGACGCAAAATTAATTATCCTCCCAAAGCCCTGCTCCCGCATTACAGGAAGAGAAGCTCTGATAACATTGTACGTTCCTGTCAGATTAGTATTGATGACTTTAGCCCAATCTTCAGGCGATGACTTGTGAGCAAAGGAATTGTAATTATTTCCCGCACAGTTTATCAAAACAAAATTCTTTATTCGTGGAGTAAGACTGTTAATTATCTCTTCGGCTCTCTTATAATCAGTAACATCAAGCTTCAAATATTTTTCATTCCCTTCAAATTCAGAATTCGCAGCATAGTATGTTCCATAAACATCTTCTCCTTCTTTTGTAAATTCATCAAAAAGATATTTGCCGATACCTCTTGACGCGCCGGTAATTAAGATCATTGAAGTATTTTTATTTTATGAATCATTTCTGATCTGATCCAGATCTGTTATGTGTGTCAGTGAAACCAGCTCTTCGGGAAGGATAAAGTTTTCGCCGTCAATTATCCTGTCGCAGAGAAAATCCATGAACTTGTTCTTTCCCGGCAGCAGATGATCGATCTTATCAAAATCGATGTAAAGGTTTTCCATTATTGTCGGAGTAAGTGGGATCTGCTTTTGAATAAAATAAATGTATCCGTACTTCCAGGCGAGAGATTTTTTTTCTTCATCCAGACCTTGCAGATTTTTTGTATCTCTCAAAAGTCTTTTATAATCATCATTGTCTTTTGCATCAAAAGTAAACCCTTTATTCGAATAGTGCGCCTCACCTGCCAGTATGACAGGTTTTCCTTTCATGGATAATTCAAGTCCGCCTGTTCCCATCACTGTGACAGCTCCATCCAGCAGGTCATAGAAATCAAGTGAACTTATTTCATCATCCATTTTAACAACTTTAACATGAGAAGGAAGGTCAGGAAAATTTTTCGCAATGAATTCCTGACAGCCTGTTTCCGGATTATCGTTCTTTTCGGAAGGATGAATTTTTATCAGCCACTGAACATCTTTTACGTTATATATTTCTTTTACAGTTTCATAAAGCCACTCATCAAATGATTTATGTATCATCGGAAAGTAATCGGAGGTCGCATCCCAGTTTATGTGAGTCATTATTCCCCATACAGGTTTTGAAGGATCAAGTCCGTATTTTTCATAATTAATACCCTTGTCCCCTTTGTACTCTTTCAGCAATCCTTTCAGATCGTGAGATTCATTGGAGAAGTATCTCCTCTGAAGAAAATTCTCAAGCCGCTTTTTTTGCACCGGTGTTTGAGCAATTGATTTTGACTTACTCCAGGATTTTTCATTTACTGTCAGAAATGTTTCATCAAAATTTTTCACCGAACCAAAAAAGAAATGTGCTGTAAGGTAACAGCAAATATAAGATGTCGTCTGAATGTTCTTTTGAATTGCAACATGAAGCGCGGGTCCCCAGTCAGCATAAATTCCGTGCGACATGTAAATTCTTGTCGGATTGAATTTTTTTACAGCTTCGGCTGATGCTTCAGCATTAACAAGAACCGTAAGTGCATATTCCTTCAGATGTTCCTCAAGCCCCGTATAAAGTGCCCCTCGTGTATGCCTCATCATCGTAGCTTCAAGGTGACTGCCAAGTCTGAGCCCGTTTAATGATATGTCTTTGTAATTTTCAAATGTAATTTTATCAGCTTCTGATTTCAGCTCCATCAGTTTTTCTTCACTAACAAGATCACTGATAAACGTATATTCAAGCCCGAGCTTTTTAAATAATCCCGAGTTCTGACTTATGCAGCTCCTGCAATATTTTCCCCAGTCCTCTATTGGAACATCCGGAAAGTCAACTCTCTTTGCGCAAGCTTTATATATCCCGTCACATAATATCATTCGTACATTATGTCCGCGTAACTTCAACGAAGTAGCTATGGCTCCTTCGAGATTGCTCTGTACTACCATACCGCCTGTAGACCAGAATAAAATTGTTTCCGCTTTATCGTTTGGCTTTATTCCACGGCTGTAAAATCTTCTGAGCTTATTCCTCTTGTTGAGCTCGTTTACATAGCTATTCTTTAAAAGCTTGTTCTTGACTTTGCTTACTAATTCCAAATGCTGAATAAAATTTTTAAACTGTTGTTAAGGGATTTACACCTTCAGGAATAAGTCCTGTATTTCTCAAATGGTCGGTAAATCTGAACAAAAGAAGATCATTATATTTTCTGGCTGCGATCTGGACTCCAAACGGAAGTCCGCCGGGAGAAGTAAATACAGGAGCGCTTATAACAGGTAAATGTGTCAGCGTGTACATTAATGATGGATCAGGGCTTTCAGTTTCTTCTCTCGGAGGCGCTTCACCCGCTGTGCTTAGTGATATTATTACATCAAAATCCGCAAAGAATTTATCTATGGACTTTGTCAGCACTTCCTGTTGATTTAAAGCGTTGTGATATTCTTCAACGGAGATCTTATTTCCACGCTCGAATATTTCATTCATTATCGGTGATACAAATTCAGGCTTTTTGAATTCTTCCTGAAAATAATACGAAAGTGTTTTATCATAAATTTTTTGATGAACATCATGAGCTGTATTTAATTCTTCTGGCAGCTCGATCTCAACAACATTTATGTCTTCATCCGCTGAGACCTTCTTTACAAAATCCTGCAAAGCTTCTCTTGCATAATCAAAAGCATTCTCCCATGTATGCGTTTTTACAAATGCCACTCTCCATGGTTTGCCTTCCTGTTTATTCTGTCTTACTTCATCAGTTAATGCATCGTTGCTTATCGGATAATTCGATCCGTGAACTCTTATGATGTCAAAAATAGTTTCAAGGTCTTCATACATCGAAGTAAAAAATCCTATCGTATCAAGACTGTCTGTCGTCTTGAGCATTCCTGTTCTTGGTATAAGTCCGAATGATGGTTTGCATCCGTAAACACCGCAGAAGCTCGCCGGTCTTACGATTGATCCTGCCGTCTGTGTTCCGATCGCTGCAGGTACCATTCCCAATGCTACTGCTACTGCCGACCCGCTTGATGATGTTCCCGGTGTTCTGGTAATATCATGCGGATTAAGACAGTTGCCGATAGCGTGAACTGCAAACTCTGCAGTATCGGTTTTTCCGGGTATTACCGCACCATCTTCCTTTAAATAATAAATTACCCGCGCGTCATTTCCCGGCGTAAAGTCTTTCCACAAAGGACTTCCCATCTGTGTCGGGAAATCATTTGTATTAAAAATATCTTTTATTCCAATCGGAATTCCTTCAAGCCTTCTTAACTTTTCTCCGGCAATGAGTCTCTCAGAAGTTATCTTCGCCTGATCAAATAAGAAATCTTTATCATAACATACCCAGACTTTATACTTTTCATTATACTCTTCGATCCGTTCAATGCATTGCTCTGCTACTTCCAGAGGACTGATCTCTTTTTTTGAGATCCTTTGCAGAATATTTTTTATGCTCAGCTCTAAAAAAATATTCTTCTCGATTTTCTGTAAATCCTCACTCATCTTTTTTCCTGTTCTCTTCTTTTTCAATTAATTGTAATGGGTATGGTAAGATTCTTTCTCTGTTTTTTCTTGTCTTCTGAATTACAGGAAGCTCGATGTTCTTAATTTCATCAAGTCTTTTTTCCTGCATCAATTTATAAAATTCTTCCTTACTCATTCCTGTGATCTGAAGATAATATTCAAGCGACTCAGGAACTTCCATATCAAATTTATTTGCCAGCTCAAACCCTTCTTCTCGTGAAAGCAGCCCGTTCCTTACATCGACACTTGCCTGATATGTTGATCTTCCGTAACCTCTCTTCAGATAATTTGTAAAGTCATGCATTCCTGGCATTATGCATTCAGCGCTCTTGTATCCTTTGTATGTTCCCTCAACTTCGGTTTCCTTCCATGCATAATGGTCACGAATAAATTCCATCTGCCTTTCATCATCCCAGAAAATATAATCACCAAGATGCATCAGTCTTATTCCCGCTTTTTGAAACTCTTCGAGCGTCGGCAAATTAAACGGATGCATATCCTTTTCAGTGATCGTGTCACAGATCATTGATTTAGGATTTCTCTTTATAGAAACTTTCTCAAAATAATCAAGCGTGAATTTCATCATCGGATTCTTATAAGATGACCTTCCGGAAGCTTCAGCAACGGACTCTCCGTAAACTACAAGTGGTATGTTAAACTTTACCGCGACCTGCACCGGGAAAGCGCTTCCACCCGCATGACAATGCCAGCACGTGTCACCAATGGCTTCAAGAGATTTTTTAGCAATTCGGTTTATTAATTCCCTGTTCGGGGTGAACATTATGTGATCGACATTAAACTTCTCAAGCGAGTTCATAAGATTATACCACCCCGTTTCACTGAACCAGTTGTGGCTATGAGTTACTGCAAGCGGCTTCATTCCATAAACATTCTTCAGCACGTGAAGCTGAAAAGTACTGTCCTTGCCGCCGCTGATACCAACTATGCAGTCATAATTGCTGCCTGCATTGGCTTTCGCTTCATCAAAAATTTTCCGTAACTCTTTTTCTTTCTCAACCCAATTGATATGGATCTTCTGTTCCGATGACTGACAAGCCTGACAGATCCCAAGCTCGTCAAACTTCACACCTTCTTGCGTCGCCGGTATGCAGCATCTAATGCAGTACTGCACTCCTTTCATTTGTGGCTTATTTAAATTTTCCATACTTTATTTTTTTTTATTCCTTTTATATTCACTTAATAAAATTGAATACAACACAACATCAACGTGTGCTCCATTCTTAAACATTACTTCCCTCAACTGACCTTCCTTTTTCATTCCGTTCTTTTCACAGATGGAAAGTCCTCCTTTGTTGCTGACCGGCGTCCCGCAGGATATTCTGTTGAGATTCAGAACATTGAATGCGTAATCAATTAATAACGCAATGACTTCCGTGCCTATGCCCTTATTCCAGAATTTCTTATTTCCTATTATCAACGCTATCTCACTGGACCTGTTTACCCAGTTTATATTTTGCAATGATGCATTTCCTATCGCTTCATCATTCTTTTTATTCTTAATTGAAAGGACGATCTCTGTTTTACTGTTTTGTACTGACTCTACATAGGAAAGTGTTTTCACATAATTGTTCGGGAATGTTGCATGCGAATTTCCATGGCATATCTCAGGATCATTGAGCCAGTTAATATATTCATCGGTAATATCTTCTCTGACTAATGGAGATAAATAAATATTTTTTCCTGTTAGAAAAGGATTCTTCATTTGACGTTAGTTAATTTAAACTTAATTCTTTAAGAATGAGACTGACACAATTTGCAATACCGCCCTTGAACAGATTGGCTTTTTTCACACTCTGCTTCTCTTTCAAAAGTGAATTGAGAATAATTTTTTCACCCGACTTTACTATTTCAATACCTGCTTTCTCCATACTTGCTGTTAATGATTTGTTCACGGGCACAACATTAAGGCTTATAGTTCTGCGGTTCATTGCCTTTGCTTCAAACAGCGCAATTGTGTTATATCCGATGACCGTTTCAGAGTCTTTTATTAATTCCTTTAATGTTATTCCTTTGCCGGCAAATTTAACTTCGACTTTATCTGAATTATTCTTTCTAACGATCTCTCTGAGCTCATCAGATAAATTTTCTGATGGGTGAAGTTTAATCGTTAATTTGAATTTTTCTTCTTTAATATCTGCCAACTGTCTTATTGCATTCATAAGTACTTCGAAAGGATGAACTTTGTAATCATTGATCCCAATAATTTTCAACGGCTGTGAAAGGAACAGTATCTGGTTTTTTAAAAAACTTTTTTTTAGAATGTTTTTATCCTTATTGAAAATTTTATTAAGGTAAGGCTGACCGGTTACGATCAAATTGTCTTTTGGAAAATTGTCCGTTATCATTTCCTTTTTTGTCAACTCATCCATCACGCAAATTTTGTCTTTCATGTCTTTCAGATCATAAGAAGAGTACAACCACCTTCTTGAATAGTCCTTCCAGGAATCGAGAACTACAATACTTTTAATGTCCCTTTTATAAGCTTCATTGCGGAGCGCTTGTTCGGTATTGCCGCCGCCGGTGCCTGTTAATATCAGGTCAGGTAAAAATTTATCAATGATCATTTTAGCTTTTTCTCTGCTTATAAAAGAATCTATCCTGACAGTATTTATTTTTTCCGAGATCTTTATACTCAACTTTCCTGAATAAATCTTCAGTTCAAGTGATTTGTTTTTTCTTAATTCGGGTATCAGTGAGCTCACGGCAAGTCCTCCGCCGGGATCATCATAGCAGATCAGAACTTTCTTCTTCATTAAATCTATACAGCTTTACGGGATTCATATTCCTTCAGGTCGTTTACATTCTGATAAACTTTTTCATAAGCGTTTACCACATCTTCAAGATCCCTGTTTGAAAAGCTGGGACGCATATATTCGTGAGTAAATACTTCTTCATAGAACATTCTTTCAGTGACGGGACACAACCCTTTTGCGTATGAAACCTCGCCGTCATATCTCGGACAATTAAATGAACACTTGTGAAGTCTTTGCTGATAGATCGGCTGCAGATACAGAGGCGGTGCAAATCCACATCCTATTATTGGAGTTGATTCGCGAAGAACCATCGTCGGCAATTCAGCTTTCATCGCATCAATAAAAGTATTTCTGTGAATACCGATTATGTCCTTTTTATATTTAAATGCCTGTTGATAATAAACATGC
>JAWXBH010000105.1:0-3704 GCA_034439935.1 bacterium | reverse complement strand
TTTGTTGGCAATGATTAGCTCTGCTGCCCGTTTTTCTTTTTCGTCATTCTGAAAAGCAAGTTCTTTGTTGGCAATGATTAATTCAGCTGCACGTTTTTCTTTCTCTTCATTTTGAACTAATAATTCATGTGTTTTTATATATAGCTCCACAAAAACTGCCACTTTTGCCTTTAATACTTCCGGAATAAGCGGTTTAATCATGTAATCAACTGCGCCTGCCTGGTATCCCTTAAAAATATACACAGAACGATCCATACTCGCAGTTAAAAAAATAATTGGAACATGTTTAAGTGTTTCAATTTCCCGAATTAAGTCTACTGTTTCGAAACCATCCATCTCCGGCATTTGCACGTCCATTAATATGATGGCGAAATCTTGTTCGTGCAGCAGAATTTTCAATGCCTCATTGCCGGAATTTGCTTTCATAAATAAATAATATTTATTCGAAAGCATTAATTCTAACGCAAACAAATTTTCGGGCAGATCGTCAACCAACAAAATTTTAGCAGGACTATCTTCTTTCATTTTCATTAAATTTTTGATTCTCAATATTTATTAATTAAACCAGTTCGGAGTAATTATATATATGTTTAATCTTTTTATTTACTTAACCACACACGCATCAATGATAGCAAGCGTTCTACATCAATAGGTTTAGTAATATAATCGTTTGCTCCTGCATCAATACATTTTTGTTTATCGTCTTTCATGGCTTTTGCTGTGAGTGCAATTACGGGCAAATTTTTGAATTTCACCTGAGATCGAATTTGTTTCATTGCTTCGTAACCATCCATTTCAGGCATCATAATATCCATTAACACCAAATCCATTTCGGGATGTAACTCCAGGCTTTCTAAAGCGTTTTTTCCATTTTCTGCTTTTATTATTTCCATGCCACGTTCTTTTAATATTTTTGATAATGCAAATAAATTTCGCATATCATCATCTACCAATAATATTTTTTTCGAATGAAATGCAGCTTCTTTGTCATACAGATTATGTATAATTACTTGTTTTGATTTCGGCAAATTGCTTATTGTCCTGTGAAGAAAAAGAGCCGTTTCGTCTAACAATCGTTCTTCCGACTTTACACCTTTTATAATAATGCTTTCAGCATATTTTTCAAGCTCATTGTTTTCTTCTTTCGTAAGTTCCTTGCCAGTGTAAACAATAATAGGCGGAAGATTGTGGTCTTTTAGCTGTCTGCCAGCAGGCACGGTTTTTTCCAATTTATGAATAAGCTCAAACCCACTCATGTCGGGCAAACCAATGTCTAATATAATACAATCAATTTCATTCTGCTCATACATAGCCAGAGCCTCTTGCCCGGTTCCTGCTTCAAAACATTTTACGTCACCATTGCCAATAAGTATTCGCATTGCCTTTCTCGAATTTTCATTGTCTTCAATAATGAGCAAGTTTTTCATTTTCCTATTCACAATTTTTTCAATTCTGTTAAATGCTTCTTCTAAATCTTCTTTAGCGACTGGTTTCATCAAATACTCAATAGCTCCTTCTCTTATTGGTTCCAACGAACGTTCTTTAGCAGAAATAATATGAACAGGTATGTGCCTTAAAGAAGGATCTGCTTTTAATTCAAGTAATACAGTGTGTCCATTAACGCCTGGTAAAATCATATCGAGAATAATGGCTTGCGGTTGGTATTTTAATGCAAGCGCTAAACCATCTTCTCCCGTTGCTGCCGATAAGCATTTAAATCCTTTTTTATTGGCTTGCTTTAAAATTATTGCAGCAAATTTCAGATCATCTTCTATAATAAGTACTGTTTTATCATCGTTAGTTATTGTGTCTCTGTCATCTTTTACGTTGGGATAATTTAGATATTTGGTTTCATTTGTTAAGCGTGGTTTAAACAAAGTGGGTTTATTTTCCAGATAGTTTTCGGTAACGCTTGTGCTTACAAGTTCTTGCTCTTGAATAATTTCTAATGGAATAATAAGAGAGAAAACAGAGCCTTCATTTAATTTACTACTCAGTTTAATTTCACCTCCTAATAATTTTGCAAGCTCACGCGAAATGGAAAGCCCTAAACCTGTGCCGCCATATTTTCTGGATGTTCCTCCTTCAGCTTGTTGGAAAGCTTCAAATACGGCCATTTGTTTGTCTTCCTGTATTCCAATACCTGTGTCGGTAACAGAAATAATAATTTCACTTTCTGTATTTCGGTCAATGTTAATACTTACACTTCCTTTTTCAGTAAATTTTATGGCGTTCGATAAAAGATTTTTTAATATCTGATTCAATCGTTGAGAATCGGTGCGAATGAATTCAGGTAATTCTATATCCAATTTTGAATTTAGCTTCAATCCTTTTTGCTCAGCATAATGTTTAAATTCGCGGATGAGTTCATTTGTGAATTTTTTTAGTGGTACAGGTTCAATATTTAAAGACATTTTACCTGCTTCAATTTTAGAGAGATCAAGCACTTCATTAATTAACACAAGCAGATCACAACCGCTTTTATAAATTATTTCGGCACTCTCTACCTGAACACTATCCAAATTTTCTTTTCTGTTTTCGGATAAATCTTTTGATAGGATTAGCAAACTATTAAGTGGTGTACGTAACTCATGCGACATGTTGGCGAGGAACTCCGACTTATACTTGCTACTTATTTGTAATTGTTTTGTTTTCTGTTCAATGTCGTTTTTCGCGGCTTCAACTTCTATATTTTTTACTTCCAATGATTGTGTTTGCTCTTCTAATTCCTCATTGGTCATTTGTAATTCTTCTTGCTGCTGTTTCAAATTTTGCGCTTGTTCTTCCAGCTCTTCATTCATTTGTTTCAGCTCTTCCTGCTGTGTTTGCAATTCTTCTCCTTGCTTTGTCAGCTCCTCCATTTGATTTTTTGTAGTAGTAATATCAAATCGGATGGCGAGGTATTTTTCTATTCTGCCATCTACCCCTTTAAAGGGAGTAATTGTTGTATCCACCCAATAAAATGTCCCGTCCTTAGCTTTATTTACTATTTCTCCCTTCCATGTTCTGCCGCCACTAATGGATTTCCACATACCAATAAATAATCCATCAGGTTGTTTATGTGATTTTAACATCCTGTGATTATTTCCTACTAATTCTTCTCTCGAATATTTCGAAATCTTACAGAAATTATCATTTGCATATATTATATCTCCATTTGCATCTGCAATTGAAAGAATGGCTGCTTGATTCAGAGAATGCAGTTGCTGCTCTATTTCCAATGCTGATATTTCCATTTCGTCTTTTTGCGACTGAATCTTTTCTAAAAACTCTCGCAGCGCTGCCTGATTGAAAGCCGTATTTACTGCAATAGCAATACTGTTCATAGAAGCATTGATAAATTCCTTTTCCGTTCCGTTGAAATCAGTAAGTCTGCCAATTTCTATCACACCCATTGTTTTACCTTCAAACAAAAATGGGGTGATGAATAAATGTTTTGGTTTTGCATTCAGAACAGAGGAGGTAATGCGAATATGTTCTTCTGCTATATCTGTTATCGAAATTTGTTTTTGTTCATGAGCTGCCTGGCCAATTAGTCCTTCATTCAGCATAAATTTTTCTTTCGTATCGGCAGTGGATGCAAAGGCATATCGTCCGTTTAACATCAATACCTTTTCTTTATTACTAAACAAATAAACTGCGCCAATTTGTGCTTTTAAATAAGTGCATAAAAAGCTAATGGTATTGTTTGCCAAGTCTTCAAT
>JAWXBH010000104.1:0-2592 GCA_034439935.1 bacterium | reverse complement strand
GTTTAGAGTGTTTAGAGTGTTTAGAGTGTTTAGAGTGTTTAGAGTGTTTAGAGTGTTTAGAGTGTTTAGAGTGTTTAGCTTTTAAAAATCTTTACTAATATCTTTAAAGCTTATTGCAGTCATATCCTTCTCAGATACATTCGGTGTTTCCACTTTCCAGTCAATGTTGAGATCTGCATCATTGTAAAGAATGCTTCTCTCATCTGCCTTGCTGTAAAATGCGGTACACTTGTATGCGAACACTGCCGTTTCAGATAAAACGGAAAATCCGTGAGCGAAGCCCGGCGGAATCCAGATCTGCCTGTGATTGTCTTCAGATAATTCTACCGCAAAATACTTTCCGAAAGTTTCAGAGCCGAACCTGATGTCAACTGCGACGTCAAGAACTTTACCGGTGATCACCTGGCAGAGCTTCCCCTGTGCATTTTCACCAACCTGATAATGGAGACCTCTGATTGTTCCCTTAGCGGATTTTGAAATGTTATCCTGAACAAAATCAAATACCAGCCCCGCATCGTTGTACTTTTTCTTATTATACGATTCAAAGAAAAATCCTCTCTCATCCGGAAAAAAATCGGGTTCAATTACATTGACACCGCCAAGCTCTGTCTTTATTATTTTCAATTAATTTTCTTTCAGGACTTTTTCAAGATATGATTTATAGAGTGACTTTGGGATCTTTGCAATGATCTCTTCAAACTTTTTTCTGTCAATGAATCCTTTATTATACGCGATCTCTTCAAGACATGCAACTTTCAAGCCCTGTCTGTCTTCGATCACACCGAAGAAATTTGAAGCCGCGAGAAGTGATTCCGGGGTTCCTGTATCAAGCCAGGCAACTCCCCTTCCGATCTTTTCAACGTTGAGCTTTTCTTTTTCCAGATATACATTATTGACATCAGTAATTTCCAATTCGCCGCGGGGTGAAGGCTTAATGCTCTTGGAAATGTTCACCACCTCATTATCATAAACATAAAGTCCCGGAACCGCGAAGTTCGATTTTGGAGCTTTCGGTTTCTCTTCGATAGAAAGCACTTTACCTTTATCATCAAACTCGACAATGCCATATCGTTCAGGATCATTGACCCTGTATCCGAAGATGGTCGCTCCTGTGTTCTTCTGCATCGCCCTGTAAATAAAATCAAGATTACCATAAAAAATATTATCCCCGAGAATTAGAGTAACGCTATCATCTCCGATAAATTTCTCGCCGAGAATGAATGACTCAGCGATGCCATTTGGAGCAGTCTGCAACACGTATTCAATTTTTACTCCAAAATCAGATCCGTCATCAAATAGCTTCTGATAAAGAGGTATTGTTTCTTCATTAGATATTATAAGGATCTCCTTAATGTTGGACAGCATAAGAATGGACAAGGGATAGTATATGAGCGGCTTGTCATAAATTAATGTGAGCTGTTTGCTGTAGATCTTCGAAACAGGATAAAGACGCGAGCCTGCACCCCCTGCTAATATTATACCCTTCAAGTTTTTATAATTATTTTATTGATAAGTATTCCAATTTAGCCAAGCAGCAGACAAAATTAAACAGAAAATTTTAGGGCTTTGATTATACAAAGATTCGCAGAATATAAAAGATTCATAAGGGTGTTAACTTTACAAACTTTACAAACTTTACAAACTTTACAAACTTTAAAAACTTTAAAAACTTTAAAAACTTTAAAAACTTTAAAAACTTTAAACTAAAGAAGTGTTTGGAACAGTTTTTGCTTACTACATTTATATTAAATTCTAATTCAGTTATTTTATAAATAAATCAGAAAGGGTATCAAAATGAAAATTCAAATTCTATTAGCAGCTTTTTTATTATTTTCAGTAAATGTAATTTTTGCCGGTGAACCAAAGGATTTAAATAAAGTTTACGGAAAGAAGGATATATTAAAGCTATCCGATGCATACGTGAATAATAATTTTAATATACAAAATCCGGCTATCGTTGATGTTGACGGGGATGGAAATTTTGATATGCTGAGTTTCAATGATGACGGAAAGGTAGAATATTACAGAAACACCGGAACTCTCGAATCACCTGTCTTTGTCCTCGAAAATAAAAATTATGATGATTATGAAATAAGCTCCTTCATCTCAAAAGGTCTCCCAATGCCGGTATTTCTTGCTGACAAGGACGGTGACAAGGATATGGACATGTTCGCGATAGTATCCGAGAACAATAAGCATGATGTAATGTATGTTGAGAACACAATGGGTCTCGATAACTATACGCTCATCACTATTATACTTGTGTTGCTTATCGTTGCATTGCTTGTGATAATTGTAAAATAGTTCTATTCAATTATCAATTATTAATTTTAAATTGTCAATGCTATCATCAATTATCATCATCAATTATTACACGTCCGACCAAAACAATGTGATTTAGAAAATGAAAATTTTAGATTCGATTAAGTACGGTTTCTTTTGAAAAACTCCCGCATAAAAGCATTGCGGGACAGGCGCCAGAAAGCTTTGCATAGAAAAGTTTCCCGCTGGTGATAAATTGCCGGAAATTCAGATCAATGGCGGCAGGAATTCCAACAAATAACCTGGTTATGACTTTGCAGGCGGTGCTTG
>JAWXBH010000103.1:0-15455 GCA_034439935.1 bacterium | reverse complement strand
TGATAATTGATAATTGATAATTGATAATTGATAATTGATAATTGATAATTGATAATTGATAATTGATAATTGATAATTGATAATTGATAATTGATAATTTCAATTAATGGTAAATCTCTTCAACCTTTTTTAACTTTGCGTTTCACATCTGACGTCTTTGCAATCCGGTCCTGAAGCCAAAGCTTTATTCCAAACTGGTTACTTCTCATACTGTTAATTTCTTTTTTAATCTCAGCAACTTCAAAATCCATTTCTTGTATATTAATGTTAGTCATGATCTTAATAAGGTCATTTGTCAGGCGAAGATACTCATAAAAAGATTCTTTGAAATTTTCCTTAATGGATTTCTCGCGGTTAAGGTAATGCCTGAAGGCATCGATCATTGATTCCGCCTGATCATAAAATCCTTTTTCAAAATAGACCTGCAGCAATAGAATTTTCACCTGCAGCTTTATGATATAATTGGGAAAGTTTGCTTTTGAAAAAAGCTCGAGCGCAGTATCAAGATCACCTTTTTTATAGCTAATAACCCCGTAACAAAAATTCAGTGTACTGTCCTTTTCTTCTGTTAGTTTATCCTTAAAAGTATTAATGTAATTTTCAGCCCATTCAAATTCATTCACACGTAATGCTATCTTAACGTGATTCAGAAAATCCATATACAGTATCTTACCCAGCTCTATGGTACCTCTGTCAAAGTTTTCCTTTGACAGCAAAAAGTGTTCACGCATAAAATCAGTTCTGCTCTGATCATTGAATGCGTCCGCGCAGAAGCCTGCCATGTGCAGATAGTACATATATTTGTCAAAAGAATTCAGCTCATCGTAATACTTCTCCTTGATATTTTTCAGTTCATAGAAATACTTTTCTTCTTTATCTTTTTCAAGAAGAATGATATTGTAATACAAAAGTATTGTGGGATTGGATTCGTTCTTATTTTTATTGAGGTAATCAAAAACCTGATCATACATTTTATAATCGAAATCATAATTGTTCTGCTTGCTCTCGTGCAGCATGGTATTATAAATTCGCAGCAGCTTTATCAGACTATAATTTATAAAGAAATCAAGCTGATCCTGGAATAAATTGAAATGGGAGTTTGGTTCTTTTGGTGAAATGTAATCCTTGTATTCATAAGTAAGCTCCAGACATTTTAGAAAGTAGGCTTCATCCTTTACAACGATCACGTCTGTATTTTTTTTGACTGTCCTGTAAAGCTGTTCATACATATTGTCAAGATCTCTGTCCCTGAACTGTTCAAGCAGCATTTTATCCTTCACATTGATATTGTTTTGAAATGAAACTGCCGCGAGAAACTCCCTGCCAAGTACAAGCAGATCCGAGATTATATTCTTCAGCTTGAAATAATTATACTCATCTGAAGGGAAAAGTTTTTTAAAAGCGTTCTCATCTGTAAGCTTTTCACTATTAAAATCAGGGTAGAATTTTTTGAGATATTCAAATAGTGAGATGACATTTTTATTCTTGTTATAGAAAGGGGAGCTTACAAAGTCTTTGAATTCCCTGAATTCAGTCTGAGTAAGTGTTTTTAACAGTTGAATGAGTCTTGTATTCTGCATTAATTTATATTATAATAATCTCTAAAACAAACCTGTTGTAATCTTTGATTTGAAGCTGTAATCAACTTTTTTCTTGTGATCATTATAAAAAAAAAGAGTTTTTTTTCTAAAACCCGAAATATTTTTCTTTGACTAATAATTACAATAAGCATATTTTTGATATAATTGGCGAACGGTGTTACGATTTTCAAAAGAAATAAAAACCTCCCGTGCTATTCTTTATCTTACATCGTATCGCCATACGTAATAATCCGATAAAATGAAGTTGTCTCTTCATATAGTGTCGGGAGGTTTTTTTGTAAAATTTAATTATAATAACCCAAAATTTAATTAATAAAAATCCATAGAAAGGAAAAAAATGAAAACTCTTACCTTTATTGTTATTCTCATATTAACTTTTTCAACGGGAATTTCATATTCACAAACCAATTTACCAAAATCAAAAGGTCCCGGCTCACATCTTAAGGGACGAACAATGATCGACAGGCAGACAATGCTTAACAATATCAGCCGTAACACAAAATCTTTTGTAAAGGATGCCATGGGAAACTGGTACCTTAGCGAAAATTTTGAAGGCGGGATTTTCCCCCCAAATAACTGGTCTCTCGGTGTGGGCAACACTACTTGGGATGTAGCTAATGTAAGTGCTTATGGTTCAGGTAATTTTTCAATGTTCTATTCAAACTGGTATTGTGATTATTCAAATAATTACATAATTACTCCCGGTTTCGGACCTTCTGTTGCCGGTGATAAGCTCCGGTTTGATTACGCTTATGCTCCTTATTATGACGGAAATACGTATGTGGACGATCTTGAGATTTTTTATTATGATGATGTCGATCAGGCATATTACAGTCTTGTATTTTACACCGGAGTTGACCTTCAGACTTCACCCGCAACAGGCAATTATTTTGTTCCCAACAATAATGAATGGGGAACAAAGACTATAGACCTTCCGCCAAATGCTACATTTGTATACTTTCAGTCATTGGAAAACTGCGGTAATAATATATACATCGATAACGTAAAGATTGGAGTACCATTGAATGGACCTGCTGATGCTTCTGTCGAAAAGGTGTGGGCAAAAGGAAAGGTCGCGATCTCCTACGGAACACCGGATACCATTTCAACACTGATCAAGAATACCGGAGGAGCAGATATATCTAATCTGAAAGTCTATCTTAATGTTACCGGCACAAATAATTTTATAGATTCAACTGAAATTTCATTTCTTGCAATCGGCGATACAACTCAGGTTAATTTCAGAGGCTTCACTCCGGTGCTTAACGGATTTTCGGATGTTACAGTAACAATTCCGGCGGATGATAACAATTCTAATAATTCCGGTACTTACCTTACACAGGCAAACTCCACTACACAGCGCTATACTGATTCAAACTGCTGTAACGCTGCGGTCGGCTGGATCGGCGAGCTTAGCTTTGTAAATAAATACAGGATGTCAGGCACCGGTCAGGTCAGAAAAATAAATATTAAGTTATCTGACGGAGATATCAATGTTGGTCAGATAGTTTACGGAATAGTGGTTGATGCAAACGGTGTGGTTGCCGGCAAGTCGCCGCATTACAAAATTCAGGCAGGTGATCTTGGAAAGTTTAAATCATTTGATATCACAGATCCAAAGCCAACCACTTTTACAAATACTTATTATTATGTAGGAATAGCCCAGACACAGTTTTCCGGTGACGGCTTTGCTTTTACCCCCCAGCAGTTCTTTTCGGATGCGCCTGCAAGACCTAATGCAAACTACGGAACTTATCTTGGACCTGTCGGCAGCACGGTTTTATATTTTGAATTTCCCAGAGAGTATGGTCAAAACTACGCTATCGAATCCGTGATCGGCTTACAAGTGTCAACAGATGCCGGGATTTCTGATCTTGGTCTGACGTATGAGCAGTTTTTCAGCACTTCAACTTTCACACCGGTTGGAAGAGTTTTTAATGCCGGTACCTCTTCTTCAACATTTAATGTAAGAAGAACAATAACTCCAGGAGGCTATACAAGTACAAAAACAGTAACATCGCTTGCTGCCGGTTCAAATACTTCTGTAACATTTGATCCCTGGACATTCACACCAAACACGACATATTCAGTCAGAGATTCAATACTATCATCGGACGGCAATACTTCAAATAATTCAATGACAAGTTCCATTACACCAAGGATCGCCAAACAGCTCTGTGTATTGTGGCAGCAGCAGGGCGACCGCGACAGTCTTGTAAGATCGATAATTGCTGACGGAAGATACGCTAACAATTTTGATACTGTAAGAATGAATTACACCGGCTCATACAGACCATGGAAAATCATGTTTGCAGAATTCAAGGAAGAAGGCAGCTATATGCCATGGGTCAGAGATTCAATGAAATCATTTCTTGATAATTCAACAGCAGGAAATAAAAAGACCCTTGTAGTCTTCGGTGATAATATTGCAGTTCCAAATGATCCTGATTTCGGTGGTCCATCGCCTTCGGATACAATTTTCCTGAGACAATATCTTAAAACAAGAACGATCAGTGATAACTGGATGGGGAGTATACCGGCAAGTGAGAATAAATTCAGAGGAACAGGATTCTTCGACGGTATAACGCAGGATTCCGTTTCCGATCCATACACACCTGAACTTATCAGACCTGTCAACGGCGGATCGGCTGCTTTCAAGCCTCAATCTGTTACAGGAAACAATGCAGATTCATGTAACGCTGTATCTTATGCAGGTCCTTCCTATAATTCATTCTTCATGACAAACCTGTTTTCAAGTCTGCGTGCCTCTTCAGGCTCACAACGAGGGCCTGTGCTTGTTTATACTAAGATCATTGACTGGCTGACCAGTGTGAACACGGGAGTAAAGGTTCTTGATATTACATTGCTGATCGAAGGATTTTATGATGCAGGAACAAACGTAATGGTAGGTGACACAGTAAGGGTTTATTTAAGAAATCAAACTAATCCATTTGCGATAGTGGATTCGTCCAAAGGATATCTTAACGCTTCGGGAATAGGTTCATTCATTTTCAACAATGCTGTGAATGGTACCAACTACTATCTCCACATTAAGCACAGAAACGGAATTGAAACATGGAGTAAGACCGTTCAGAGCTTTAGCTCAAATCATCTTGCATATAATTTCACAACCGCTGCAGATAAATCCTTTGGTGACAATCTAAAGCTTGCCGGAAGTAAATGGGTAATGTTTGGAGGCGATCAGAATCAGGACGGAACGGTTGATGTTGTGGACATAGTAAATGTATATAATGATGCTTCTAATTTTAATTCAGGATATGTTAAGACAGATCTTAACGGCGACGATTTTGTTGACGTAGCAGACGTACTTATTACTTATAACAATTCCTCTCAGTTCGTGAGCAAGGTGACACCGCTTACACCGCCTTCCTTACTTGCGAAGAAAGGAATAGTGGTTGATAATTCTCAGAAGCCGGTATTAGGTTCGCCGAACGACAGTGATGAGAGGACAGCTGACAATGAAATTTATGAAAGATTCAAAAATGAGCCCAAGAAATTTACAAAGCTTCCTGAGTTCAAAACTTTGAATCAGCAAGGCGATACACAGTTGAAGAATAAAAAGGTAAGTGTGAATAAGACCAACATAAAAATTAATACAAGCAACAAGCTTGCTCCAAAGGTTAACATAAAGTGATTTTAAAATAATAATAAGGACTGGAATAAACTTTCAGTCCTTATTAAATTAATAAAATGCTGTATCAAAAAATTTACATTATTAATTACCTTAATGAAAAATCAAAATGAAAAAATTATTTCAACTTGTTCTGTTAATCTCAGCCATCATTGCAATAAGTAATACTGCATTCTCAGCGAATGAATTTTTCAGGAGCTCGGCTACCGGAAACTGGAATGCAAACGCTACCTGGGAAATGTCTACCAACGGAGGCGGAACCTGGTTTGCCGCGACAAGCACTCCAACGGATACAAGCGGTTCAATAACCGTCAGAAATCCGAACACTGTTACAGTCACTGTGAGTGTTACCGCAAATCAATTGACTGTTGTAGGAAGCGCAACTCTTTCTGTCAACACCGGCATTATCTTAACAATAACAGACGGATCAGGCGAAGACCTGGTAGTAAATAATGGAGGGACAGTATCCGGCTTAGGCACTGTGCAGTCACAGGGAGCAACTTCTATATTCAACATTCAATCCGGTGCAAACTTTACCGCAACATTAAAAATAAATACCGGTACAAATAGCTCCTACTCTTCGGCAGGACCGTTCATAGCAATATATAAGGGAACAATTACTGTCGATGCGGGAGCTACCTTAACAACAATTGCGAATGGTTATACACTACAGTCATTGGGGAATATTACAGTTAACGGAACACTTAGCGCCAACAACTCTACCTTTTCAATGCGCGGTTCAACATTTACAAACAACGGGGTGGTAAATCCGACTAATCTTAATTTTGATACAACCACATCTCTGATCGGAACAGGAACTTACACTCCTGCTAACATTGATATAACCGGATCCGGCAATGTCTCTTTATCAAACAATCTTACATTATCACCAACATCAACTTTTAATGTAAATTCAGGCGGTATATTAAATTGCAATACAAGGGTACTTACATTCAACTCAGGATCGTTTACATCTTTCAGCGGATCGACAATAGTTGCCTCCGGAACTTTCCAAACACAGTCAAATGTAAATGTTATTGTAAGAGATGGTTCAAACTTTAACGCGACCTTAAGAATCAATTCAGGTATTACAACAATTTATGATAATGGTGGACCCTTCGTTGCAAGTCTTAAAGGTGCAATAATAACTGATGCCGGAGCAACTTTGACAGTTCTGGCAGGCGGATATACTTTGCAGGCAAACAGCACTATTAGTAACAGCGGAACAATTTCCATTGGCACCGGCTCAACATTCAGATTAGGAGGATCAATTCTATTAACAAATAACGGATCTATTACAGGTCAAAGCTTTGCAATGGATTCGATAGTGTCGATTGCCGGAAGCGGAACTTACACCTGTACATCAATAAGTATCGGCAGCTCCGGAAATGTAACGCTATTAAACGCGGTAAGTTTTTCACCGGGAACATTTACGATCAATTCCGGCGGTGTGCTCGTCCCAAGTTCCGAGACTTATACTTTCACATCAGGTACGGTAGTTCTGGTAAGCGGTGCAACAGTTCAAGGCTCCGGATCACTTGCCGGTATATTAGGAGTGCAGGGTGTTGTGACATTCGATTTCAGAAGCGGTGCATTTTTCAACAGTGCGGTAAGGGTTTTTTCCGGAACATTAAACGCCTACAATACTGCCGGACCATTTATCGCACCATTCAACGGAGCAATTATAGTGGATGCGGGAGCGGTCTTCTCAGTTGTAGGAGGCGGATATTCGGTTATTTCAAATGACAGTGTTGTTAATAACGGTACCATAAACGGATCCGGATCAACATTCAAATTGAATTCAGCATCACTTATAAATAACGGAACAATTTCGGTATCAAGTTTTCTAATGGATTCAGCATGTTCGGTTTCAGGGTCAGGAACATTTTCCAGTCCCGCAATTGCTATAGAAAGCGCAGGTAATGTTTTACTAAAAAGCAACGTAACATTTTCACCGGTAACAAGTTTTACTGTTAATTCAGGAGGAATATTAAATCCTAACGCATTTATTTTTACATTAAATTCGGGGACATTCAACCTGAGTACCAACGCAACAACTGTTAACTCCGGAACATTCAGGACACAGGGAACGGTCAATCTCAATATCGATAACAGCTCAAACTTCAATTCACCGCTGAAAGTAAATACAGGAACAACAACTGGGTATAACACTACCCCACCTTTTGTAGCAATATTTAAAGGAACAATAACTGTAGACGCAGGTGCAATTCTGAATACATTTGCAGGCGGAATCACAATCCGGGCAACTAATACTGTGACAAATAACGGAAGCATCACTGCAAGCGGCTCGACATTCTCAATGAAAGGTCCGTCTTTTATAAATAATAATTCTGTCAGTGCCCAAATTTTAAACTTCGACTCAACTGTCTCATTATCCGGAACAGGAGCATACACATCAAATGCCATTACCATAGGAAGTTCGGGGAATGTTTCGCTTGCGAATAATGTAACCTTTACACCTGCAACATCACTCATTATCCTGGGCGGAGGAATACTAAATCCTAACACAAAGATATTTACTTTAGCTAACGGGACATTTACAAATAACAGCGGCGCTAATGTTGTTAACTCAGGAACATTTCAGACACAAGGAAACATAAATTTAAATATTCACAACGCTTCATCATTTAATGCTCCATTAAAAGTGAATACAGGAACGACAAACGCTTATGACGGTGCCTCGCCTTTTGCAGCCAGATTTAATTCGCTCGTTACAATAGATAATGGTGCAACTCTTTCAGTATTACCCGGCGGGTACACTATGAAATTCTATGGAAATGTTACGAATAATGGTACTCTTACCGGAGCGGGAAGCACTATCAGATTTTTTGGCGCCAACTTAACAAACAACGGAACAGTAACTAACACTACTTTCAACTTTGACAGCAGTGCTCATACTCTGCAGGGTACGGGTACCTGGACTACAAACGCGAATATTGTCAGCACTTCTGTAGTAACGCTTGCTTCAAATCATAAAATGCTTAGTGTTAATATTGCTAGCGGAGGAACTTTCAATCTTTCTACATTCAGACTTTCTCTTACAGCTTCAAATCCAATTACAAATAACGGAACATTTACAACAACCAACAGCACCATCGAATACAACGGAACAGTCAATCAATCGATCTCGACAACCAATGTTTTATATAACCGCCTCAGAATTAATAATCCTGACGGAACAACATTACCGGCGAATATCAATGTCGCCGATACTTTATCAGTAATACTCGGTTATCTGAATCTTAATGGAAATATAATTACAATTTCACCAACAGGCTATCTTTCAGAAACTCCGGGAAATACAGTCAGAGGAACTTCCGGTTACATTACAACAACCAGATCGATCAATGCGCCTTCTTCGTTGAATGTCGCGGGATTCGGCGCAGTACTGACCACCGCTGTCAACTTAGGAAGCACCGAAATAAGAAGAAGCCACGCTATACAAAGCGGACTTGGCGGAAAGACGAGCATCGCAAGATTCTTCGACATTACACCCACCAATAATGCAGGTCTTAATGCAACACTTGTTTTCAGATATGATGAATCAGAATTAAACGGCTGGTCTGAAACATTTCTTGCGCTTTACAGATCTATAAATTCAGGTATAGCATGGACATTAAACGGCGGGACACCAAGCCCTGTCAACAATACAATCACGCTGACAGGAATTGCTGCGTTTTCAAGATGGTCAGCCACTTCGACCATTGCAGCCGCTCAGGTAAAATTAATTATGGAAGGATTCTATAATACTGTCTCAGGAAAACTCACTATGAGAGATACAGCACGGGTATATCTGAGAAACATCACGCCGCCTTATGCTCTGAGAGATTCTGCAAAATCAATTATTGATACTGTGACTTTCAACGGCAGCTTTGCATTTGACAATGCTCCGACCGGGACATACTACCTTCAGCTTAAGCACAGAAACTCACTTGAAACCTGGAGTGATACTGGTGGAGTTGCTTATACTCAGGGAAGCACTTTGAGTTATGACTTTACGACTGCAGCAGGAAAAGCATTCGGAGGGAACATGGTTCAGAAAGGATCGAAGTTCTGCTTATACAGCGGTGATGTCGATCAGGAAGGCAATATTGATGTAGCGGATGTTGTGGCTGTGTTTAATGATGGAAATAATTTCTTGAAAGGATACGTAAGGACAGATGTGAACGGTGACAATTTTGTGGATGTCGCTGATCTTCTTATCACGTATAATAATGCATCGATGTTCATAAGCAAGATCACGCCTTAAATTTTTTTTTGGAATAAGGTTAAAACAAGAGTAACTTTTCTATGAAAGATCCTGCTTTCTC
The DNA here is from genome assembly GCA_034439935.1 of bacterium. Classification (GTDB taxonomy): domain Bacteria; phylum Bacteroidota; class Ignavibacteria; order Tepidaquicellales; family Tepidaquicellaceae; genus JAGPCH01. The sequence continues at coordinate 5,871 of JAWXBH010000103.1, read as the reverse complement.
AAAGGAGCAGGATCTTTTTTTTAAATCAGATCATAGATGAAATGACGAATATAGATGAACTTGAATAAGTAAAGTAAATGATCAGATGTAAAAACTATTTCTTTTCAGCGATCACATGCATTATGTCAGAAATATTCAAAGGGATAATATCTATTGTTGTTAATTGAAAATGGAATTGAAATAAGTTAAATTAATATCATTTTATGAATCTAAATAAACATATGAATTTTAAAACATCTCTTCTTTTACTTTGCACGATATTTTTTTTCTCTACTACTATATTTGCGGGTGATATTATGATCACTTCAACCATGAGTTTAAAAAATGACGGTTCGGGAACAATGGACTTAATTTACAGAGCCAAAAATTCAGATGTCAAAGGATACATGGTGGGCAATTATCCTTTTGCTCCTAAGGTCATGGAATCGTACTTCAGTTCATCTAATTCAACGGTGAAAAATACCAGTTTCTATAAAAGCAAAACTGACACCACCATTTATAACGCAAGCATGACAATTGACTTCAAAGATATAAATAAATTAAGAGAAGCTAGAGGATTTGCAGAAATTAATGCCTCCTGGACACCCGGCGCTTCAGCTAATGTTTTCAAATGGGCAATAAGACCTAATTCACAGGCTACAGCACAGGTTTCGGAGATTACATTTAAAGTTACTTTTGAAGACGCGATAATAAATTCAAACGGACAAAAAGTAGAAGGAAATACAGTAACCTGGTACAAAACAATGAAAGACATTGATCCGTCCAAAGAATTAATATTAACCGCTAATATCAAATCTGCCGGTACAACAACAACTTCCGGAACTAAGACTGAAGAAAAATCGTGCGGACTGTTCGGACTTGAGTTGCCTTTCATGCTTTTAGCGGGACTTGTTATTTCAAAAGGTATAAAAAGAAAAACTTCGTAGATCTTATAATCTAATTGAGTAAAAAAAAATTTAAAGCATTTCTGAATTTCAGGAATGCTTTTTTTGTTGCAGGACCCTGCCAGCATAAATTAAATTGTGAAATGAAAGTGAGAATTAAAAATTTTCAAGCCAGTAAGCATAAAATTTTAAATCAACTACTATTACTGATTATGATATTTTTGTTTTTTTCACTGACCGGGTTCTTTAACTATTTCCAGTCCGCGAAAATTAATCCTGATGGATCAGGTACTCTCAACATTGTATATTCCGCAAGCCTTAAAGATGTTGAAGATTCCAAAATTTCAGATCGGTAATTTTCCCTTTGGTGAAAAGAATATCAGTGAATATTTTTCTTCAACCGATGTGACAATACTAAAATCACAGGTTGCAAAGCCCGGGGATACGTCGTACATGGTCATCCTTGACCTGCAATTTAAAAATTTGAACAGCCTGAATTCCTTAAAAGCTTTTTCACAATTATTTGACATAAATGTACTAAATTCTGATTCCGGCTCTGTGATCAAATGGAATGTGAACTCAGGTGAAAGTGCAAAGTTGATAAATCTTTTGAATTTTATTCTGAATTTTGACGGTGGGATCAGGTCAGGTAATGGCAGCATTAAGAACGGTTCAATTAAATGGGCAAAGACAGACTTCAGCATACCATCGGAGTATTCTGTGACCTTAAATTCAAAATTGACAAACTCTCAGGCTCCTGAAAAAAAGGATCCTGTTCATGAATTTGATATCGATAAAAAACCATGTGGTCTATTTGGAATGGAGTTTTTCATAATATCCTTCATTGGAATAATCATAATTTATCCTACAAAAAAAAGTAAAAAGCACTAATTAAAACCACATCAATTTTCCACTGAAAGCATAGGAAAGCATGGGAATTCAAAAAAAAATTAAATTCTCATTTAATTACTGTGTTATAATTCGTATTTTACATGATTCAAGGATTTTACTTTGATCCACACAAATCAATTAAGGATAACCCCAAAAACACAAATTGTTTTAAGTGAATATTCCGGCTTAGGAATACTTTTAAGATCTTAATATAATTTTTTGTTTAACATTTTTTAATAATCATAATACCATAATTTTCTAAGAAAGGAAAAATTTTATTTAATGAAACTTGCAATTGTAGGAACAGGATATGTCGGATTAGTTACCGGGACCTGCCTTGCCGATACCGGCAATAATGTTATTTGCGTAGATATAGATAAAGAAAAAGTAGAAAAGCTGAAAAATAATGTAATGCCGATCTATGAACCTGATCTTGAAACGATTTTTGAAAGAAATGTTAAGGAAGGAAGACTGGAATTTACAACGGACCTGAAATACGCAACCGATAATGCAGATATTATTTTTCTTGCATTGCCAACACCCCCAGGCGAAGACGGTTCAGCAGACCTTTCTTATATACTCGGCGTCGCAGACAATCTCGGCAAAATTATCAAAGACTATAAGATCATTATAAATAAAAGTACGGTGCCTGTCGGAACTGCTGATCTTGTCAGAAATGCAATTTCTAAAAATGCTAAAACAGAATTCGACGTAGTTTCCAATCCTGAATTTTTGAGAGAAGGTCTTGCTGTAGATGATTTTATGAAACCGGACAGAATTGTCATTGGAACGAAGTCACAGAAAGCCCGAAAGACACTTGAAGAATTATTTGCTCCATTTGTAAGACAGGGAAATCCGATCGTTTTCATGGACGAGCGTTCATCTGAACTTACAAAGTATGCATCAAATTCATACTTGGCAACAAGAATTACATTTATGAATGAGATCGCAAATATCTGCGAGCTTATCGGTGCTGATGTGGACTTAGTCAGGATCGGAATGGGCAATGATACAAGGATCGGTAAACGATTTTTGTTTCCGGGCATAGGATATGGCGGAAGCTGCTTTCCGAAAGATGTAAGCGCATTACATAAATCAGCAAAGTCTTACGGCTATGATTTTGATATTCTTGAATCGGTAATGAAAGTTAACGAAGAGCAGAAAACGATAATTGTTCCTAAGATCAAAACTTTCTTTAACAATGATCTCAAAGGAAAAAAGATCGCTCTCTGGGGACTTGCATTCAAGCCGGATACGGATGATATAAGGGAAGCTCCATCGTTATATATTATAGATAAGCTTTTGGCAGAGGGTGCTAATATCTCTGTCTATGATCCCGAAGCAATGGAGAATGTCAGAAAAATACTTGGAGACAAAATAGAGTATTGCAAGAACCATTATGATGCATTGATAGACGCTGATGCGCTGGTCATTGCAACCGAATGGTCTGTCTTCAGAACTCCGGATTTTGATAAAGCTGCGAAGAACATGAAAGCAAAAGTAATTTTCGACGGCAGAAATCTGTATGATCTTAAGCATATGGAGGAGCTCGGATTTTATTACAGCAGCATTGGAAGAAGACTTGTCAACGGACTTGATTAATATCAAATAAATTAAAACTTAAAATTAAAAAGGAAAAAAATTTAAATGAAAGTTCCATTATTAGATCTTAAAGCACAATACAAAACAATTAAGAGTGACATTGATGCGGCGCTAATAAGAATGGCTGAATCACAAAATCTTATCCTCGGACCTGAAGTTGAATTACTCGAAAAAAATCTGGCTCAGTATTTAGATGCAAAACATGCTATCGGTGTTTCTTCCGGAACGGACGCGCTTCTTATTGCACTGATGGCAATTGATCTGAAGCCGGATGATGAAGTTATAATTCCTACTTATTCTTTCTTTGCAACTGCAGGCGTGGTAAGCAGGCTTAATGCGAAGCCCGTTTTTATTGACAGTGATCCTCTTACATTTAATCTTGATCCAGAAAAGCTTGAATCCCTTATTACGAAAAGAACAAAAGCCATCGTGCCTGTCCATCTCTACGGTCAAAGCGCTGAAATGGATAAGATAATGGAGTTCGCTGAAAAGCACGGACTGAAGGTGATTGAAGACGGCGCACAGGCGATTGGAACACAATATAAGGACGGAAGGAAAGTCGGCAACATCGGGCATATAGGTTGTTTCTCGTTTTATCCAAGCAAGAATCTCGGATGCTTCGGTGACGGGGGGTTGGTTACAACCAATGATGATGATCTCGCAGCAAGACTCAGAATACTTCGTGTACACGGAGGTAAGCCGAAATATTATCATAAAGTAATCGGCGGTAACTTCAGGATCGACGCACTGCAGGCGGCTGTGCTTAATGTTAAACTTCCTCATCTTGATTCTTGGACAAAGAGAAGACAGGAGAATGCCGGGCTTTATACAAAATTCTTCATTGAAAAAGGACTCGCCGAAACAGAAGGAATGCTGAAGTATGATGATAAAAATAAAGTCTTGTTGCCTGAACCTGTTTACAAAAAATATGATCTGAAGTATTATCACATTTATAACCAGTATGTGATCCGTGTACAGAACCGTGATGAGCTGAGAAAATTTATGACTGAAAATGAGATCGGTACCGAAATTTATTATCCGGTCCCGTTCCATCTGCAGGAATGCTTTGCAGATCTTGGATATAAGAAAGGTGACTTTCCGGTTTCAGAATGGTGTGCCGCAGAAACAGTTGCGCTCCCGATCTATCCGGAACTGACAAATGAACAGATCGAATTCACAGTTGACACGGTCAAAAAATTTATAAAATAATTTTCAATACTTAATAAAATTTCTTAATTAATTTAATAAATGAAAAAAGCTTTAATATCAGGAATCACAGGACAGGACGGAAGCTATTTGACGGAGATGCTTCTCGATAAGGGGTACGAAGTTCACGGCATTATCAGACGAAGCAGTTCTTTTAACACAAAAAGAATTGATCATCTTTATGCGAATGAAAAACTTTTGAACAGTAAATTATTTCTTCACTTCGGAGACCTTGTTGATACAAGCAGTCTTAACCGTCTTCTTGAAAAGATCGAGCCCGATGAAATTTATAATCTTGCTGCGCAAAGTCATGTTAAGGTTTCATTTGAAGTGCCTGATTATACAGCGCAGGTTGACGCTCTGGGAACACTGAGATTTCTTGATGCAATAAGAGAAACAGGACTAAGAAAAGTAAAATTTTACCAGGCATCTACAAGCGAACTTTTTGGAAAGGTTCAGGAAGTGCCTCAGACCGAGAATACCCCGTTCTACCCAAGAAGTCCCTATGGTGTAGCAAAAATATACGGGTACTGGATCGTTGTGAATTATCGCGAAGCTTATGATATGTTTGCATGCAACGGAATATTGTTCAATCATGAATCACCAAGAAGAGGTGAGACTTTTGTGACGAGGAAGATCACAAGAGCTGTTGCAAGAATAAAGCACGGTCTGCAGGAAAATTTATCGATGGGTAACATTGATGCGAAGAGAGACTGGGGATTCGCGCCGGAATTTTGTGAAGGAATGTGGAGAATGCTTCAGCATGACAAGCCTGAAGATTTTGTGCTTGCAACAGGCGAGACACATTCTGTAAGAGAATTCATTGAACTTTCGTTCAAGCAGATTGAAATGAATATTGAGTGGTCAGGTAAGGATGAAAATGAAGTCGGCAAAGACAGCAAGTCAGGAAAAGTAATTGTTGAGATCGATAAAAATTATTTCCGTCCTACAGAAGTCGATCTCCTTATAGGTGATGCGTCAAAAGCGGAAAAGATCCTCGGATGGAAACCAAAAGTAACCTTTAACGAGCTTGTAAAGATCATGGTGGATGCTGACTGTGAGATGGTGCAGAAGAAAGGGTACTAGATAGAGTTAGTAGAGTTAGTAGAGTTAGTAGAGTGAGTTGAGTTAGTTGGGTGAGTAGAGTGAGTTGAGTTAGTAGAGTGAGTAGAGTGAGTAGAGTGAGTAGAGTGAGTAGAGTGAGTTGAGTTAGTAGAGTGAGTAGAGTGAGTAGAGTGAGTAGAGTGAGTAGAGTGAGTAGAGTGAGTAGAGTGAGTAGAGTGAGTTG